>USJB01000102.1 GCA_900554905.1 uncultured Collinsella sp.
CGTGGCAGCTATCACCCCGCACGTGCAGGAGCTGCGTGTGATCAACACCATCTGCGCCGCCACGAGTGAGCGTCAACAGGCAGCAGCCACACTTGCCAACCGCTGCGACTGCATGGTCGTGGTGGGCGGCAAGAACTCGGGCAACACCCGCCGCCTGGCGCAGATTTGTGCAGACGCCTGCGAGCACACGCATCACATCGAGGAAGCTTCCGAGCTCCAGGCCGCGTGGTTTACCGACGCTCACCACATCGGCATCACCGCCGGAGCCTCCACCCCACAAGAACACATCGAACGCGCCGTTGCGCGCATCAAGGAGCTTTGCCGCTAACCATGGACCAGACCGTACCCGCATACGCCGCCGAGGTGGCCGATTACGGGCGCAGCCGCGACCCCGAGCCGGGTGAGGGCGCGCTCATCAAGAACGTGCGTCCCGAATCGCCCGCGTGGGATGTGGGTATCGAGCCGGGCATGCGCGTGCTCTCGGTCAACGGTGAGCAGCTTACCGACATGATTGTGTGGCTCTGGGAGGCCGACGATGATACCGTCGACCTCGAGGTTTTCGACCCACGCGACAACACCGTCACCTCCGTCGAGCTCGACCGCTTCCCGGGAGAGGACTGGGGCCTTGAGTTCGATGGCCCCATCTTTGACGGCATGCGTACCTGTGTGAACGCCTGCGTGTTCTGCTTTATGACGATGCTCCCCAAGGGCGGCCGCTCCACGCTCTATATTCGCGACGACGACTACCGCCTGAGCTTTTTGCAGGGCAACTTCGTCACGCTCACGAACCTCACCGACGAGGACGTGCAAAACGTCATCCAACGCAACATGAGCCCTATGAACGTGTCGGTCCATGCCGTGAGCCCCGACGTCCGCCGTCGTATGATGGGCCGCAACGCCCAGCGCGGCATGGACGTACTCGAGGCCATCATGGCCGCCGGCATCGAGATCCACGCGCAGATTGTGTTGTGCCCCGGTATGAACGACGGCGAGGAGCTGGAAAAGACCCTGCGCTTTTGCGAGGAGCACGAGCAAATCACAAGCCTGGGCATTGTGCCGCTCGGTTTTACCAAGCACCAAAACCGCTTTAGCTGGTCCTACAGCGACAAACCCGAGCTCGCGCGCGAGACCATTGCCATGATCAGGCCCTTTCAGGACCGCGCCTTCGAACGTTTTGGCCGCCACACCTTCCAGATGAGCGACGAGTTCTATTTGGACGCCGGCATCGATCCTCCCGAGGCAGACTTTTACGACGGTTACCCGCAATACTACGACGGTATCGGCATGATCCGCTCATACCTAGACGAGACGGACGATGTGCTTGCCGCCGATGCCGAGCGACTGGCCCGCGTCCGCGAGGCCATCGCCGCTCGCAGCCAGCACCTGCTGTGCCTCTCGGGCGCCAGCGCACGCGACACCGTGGCGCGCTTCGTGGAATCGCCGCAGGGGCTCGCCGGCACCGTCACGGCCATCAAGAACCGCTACTTTGGCGGCAACGTGGACGTGACCGGCCTCATCGTCGCGAGCGACATCCTGGAGCAGCTGCCGCAAGATCTGTCGGGGGTTATGCTCTTTGTGCCTAAGCTCATGTTCAACGCTGACGGCATGACGCTTGACGAGTATCATCGTGACGATTTACTCGCAAGCCTTACCAGTCGCGGCGCCGAGGTTCATGTGGTGTCGACCATGCCGCATGAGCTGCTCGATACCCTGGAGCACATCCTTGGCATTGTGCCCGCGGACTCTAACACTTCCACTGACCCTACCCATTAAAGGAGAGCAGATGAAACCTATCGTCGCCGTCGTCGGACGCCCCAACGTGGGCAAGTCCACGCTCGTTAACCGCCTGGCCCAGACCTCGGACGCCATCGTCCACGAGTCTCGCGGCGTTACGCGCGACCGCTCGTATCACACGGCCGATTGGAACGGCCGCGAGTTCACCATCGTCGACACGGGCGGTATCGAGCCGCTCAAGAGCGACGACGTCTTTGCCACATCCATCCGCGACCAGGCCCTTGCCGCAGCCGAGGAAGCCGCCGTCATCCTGTTTGTGGTCGACGGCCGCACCGGCGTCACCGAGGAGGACGAGTCGGTCGCCCGCATGCTCAAGCGCTGCGACAAGCCGGTCTTTCTACTGGTGAACAAGCTCGACAACCCCGATCGCGAGAACGACAGCATCTGGGAGTTCTATTCGCTCGGCATCGGTGAGCCCACGCCGCTCTCGGCCCTGCACGGCCACGGCACGGGCGACCTGCTCGACGACATCGTGGCCCTGCTTCCCGAGGAAGAGGACGAGGTCGCCGACGAGTTCCCCGATGCACTGAACGTCGCCATCATCGGCCGTCCTAACGCCGGTAAGTCCTCGCTGTTCAACCGCATCTTGGGCGCCGACCGCTCCATCGTGTCCAACATTGCCGGCACCACGCGCGACGCCATCGATACGGTCGTCGAACGCAACGGCAAGCACTACCGCATGGTCGATACCGCGGGCATCCGCAAGAAGAGCACCGTGTACGAGAACATCGAGTACTACTCCATGGTCCGCGGCCTGCGCGCCATCGACCGCGCCGACGTGGCGCTGCTCGTCGTCGACGCCTCCGTGGGCGTCACCGAGCAGGACCAGAAGGTCATGGGCTTGGCCATCGAGCGCGGCTGCGCCATCGTGGTGCTGCTCAACAAGTGGGACCTGCTCGACGATGACCGCAAGCGCGAGGCCTGTATGGAGACCATTGACCGCCGTCTGGGCGTCATGGCTCCCTGGGCCCAGTACCTGCGCATCTCTGCCCTGACTGGCCGCAGCGTCGAGAAGATCTGGGCGATGGTCGACGCCGCCGAGAAGACGCGTTCGCAAAAGATCAGCACCTCGCGCCTCAACACGTTCCTCACCGACCTGCGCGAGTTCGGTCATACCGTGGTGGACGGCAAGCGCCGCCTGCGTATGCACTATGTGACCCAGACGGGCGTCAACCCGCCGACGTTCACGTTCTTCGTCAATCACAGCGACCTGGTCAACGACACCTACCAGCGCTACGTGGAGAACCGTATGCGCTCGACCTTCGATTTTTCCGGCACGCCCATTCGACTCTTCTTTAGGAAGAAGGAGCAAAAGGATGCATAATCCGATCCTGCTGACCGCCATCTGCGCCGTGGTCTCGTTCTTTATCGGAGCGATTCCGTTTGGCCTGATCCTGGGCCGCGTGTTCAACCACACGGACATTCGCAAGGCGGGCTCCGGCAACATCGGCACCACCAACGCCCTGCGTGTAGCCGGCCCCAAGGTGGCCGCGCTCACGCTGCTGCTCGACTGCCTTAAGGGCGCCATCTGCGTCCTTATCGCGCGTCCGCTCATCGCGAGCGTGGGCTATGGCTTCCCTGTAAGCATCATGGCTCCCGGTGCCGCCGGCGACTGGATGCTCGGCGTCATTTGCCTGGCTGCCGTGTGGGGACACATCTTTTCTCCCTACCTCAACTTCCACGGCGGTAAGGGTATCGCCGTGGGCCTGGGCGTGATCCTCGCCTGGTATTGGCCCATTGGCCTGTCGCTGCTGGGCATGTTTATCGTGGCCGTCGCCATCACCAAGTTTGTGTCGGTGGGCTCGCTTGCCGCGGCCATCGGACTTCCCATCGCTGCTTGCGCGGTCTTTCCGTACAGCAGCCTGGGACTTAAGTTTTGCATGGCGATAATCGGCATCACCGTGGTGTGGGCCCATCGCGCGAACATCAAAAAGCTCATGACCGGTAAGGAGTCCAAGCTCTCGTTTACCAAGCGCGTCACCGAGCCCGACGATAAGTAGGAGAGAGTCATGAATGTTGCGCTGATTGGCTCTGGCTCGTGGGGAACCGCCGTCGCCGGCCTTGCCGCCGCGCGAGCCGTGCGCGTAACTATGTGGGCCCATAGCGAGCAGACGGCCGCCGGCATTAACGGTGAGCACCGCAACCCCCGCTACCTTGTGGGCTACGAGCTGCCGGACAACGTGGTAGCAACGACCGAGCTCGCCCAGGCGCTCGATGGTGCCGATGCGATCATCTTTGCCGTGCCCTCCACGCACTTGCGCGACGTGTGCCATCGGACAGCGCCCTTTATCGCAGCCAATACCCCGGTGCTCTGCCTCACCAAGGGCATTGAGCCCGAGTCCGGCCTGCTCATGAGCGAGGTCATCGCCAGCGAGATCGGCAACGAGGCGCGCGTGGCGGCGCTTTCTGGCCCCAACCATGCCGAGGAGATCTGCCGCGGCGGACTTTCTGCCGCCGTCATCGCCAGTGAAGACCAGCAGATAGGGGAGACCTTTAAGGACCTGCTCCTGTCCACGGCCTTCCGCATCTATCTGTCGCAAGACATGACCGGTGTCGAGGTCTGCGGCGCCATGAAAAATGTCATCGCCATCGTGTGCGGCATCTCCGCCGGCTCGGGTGCGGGCGATAACACGCTCGCCCTCATCATGACGCGCGGTCTGGCCGAGATCAGCCGTCTGGTACACGCACGCGGCGGTCAAGCCATGACCTGCATGGGTCTTGCCGGCATGGGTGACCTCATTGCCACCTGCACCTCGGAGCATTCGCGCAACCGCACCTTTGGCTACGAGTTCGCCCATGGCGTGTCGCTCGACGAGTACCAAGCGCGCACGCATATGGTGGTCGAGGGTGCCGTCGCGGCCCGCAGCGTCAGCGAGCTTGCCCGTTCACTGGGCGTAGACATTCCGCTTACCTTTGCCGTGGAGCAAACGCTCTACAACGGTGTTACTTTGGATAGGGCGCTCGAGATTCTTACCGACCGCGTCCCTTCTCAAGAGTTCTACGGACTCACCGACTAGCGCAGAAAGGCTACTACCATGGGTTCCATCAAAATCGCTCCGTCCGTCCTTTCGGCCGACATGGCCAACCTCAAGGGCGAGCTCGACAAAATCGCCTGCGCCGACTACGTGCACTTCGACGTTATGGACGGTCACTTTACCGGCAACCTCACCTTTGGCGTTGACATCCTCAAGGCCGTCAAGCGTTCCACCAACGT
>USJB01000103.1 GCA_900554905.1 uncultured Collinsella sp.
ACTGCTACGACCACTACGAGGAGCTTGCCTGCTGCGACGTCATCGTCAACGCCGCCGGCAAGGTCGCGCTGGCCGCCGGCAACCGCGACGGCGAGCTGTTCTTTACCACCGACGCCGCCCGCACCTTTGCCAAGCGCATCGTCGACGCCGGCTTTGACGGCATCTTCGTGAGCATCTCCAACCCCTGCGACGTCGTGTGCACCGAGCTGTGGCACCTGACCGGCTACGATCCCAAGAAGATCATCGGCTCGGGCTGCGGCCTGGACTCCGCCCGCCTGCGCACCGAGATCTCCAAGAAGGTCGGCGTGAGCCCCAAGTCCATCGACGCCTACATGATCGGCGAGCACGGCTTTAGCCAGTTGGCCGCCTTTAAGGCCGCAACCATCGCCGGCAAGAGCCTTAACGAGCTTCAGGCCGAGAACCCCGACAAGTACGCCTTCGACCACATGGAGGTCGAGGAGCTCGCGCGCAAGGGCGGCTACGTAACCTACCAGGGCAAGCAGTGCACCGAGTACGCCGTCGCCAACTCCGCCGCGCGCGTTTGCGCTGCCGTGCTGCATAACGAGCATGCCGTGCTTTCGGCCTCTACGCTTATGACCGGCCAGTATGGCGAGGAGGGCATCTTCACCTCCCTGCCGTGCGTGATCGGTGCCGAGGGCGTCGAGGAGGTCTACACGCTGGACCTGTCCGAGCACGAGCTCGAGGGCTTCCACAAGAGCTGCCAGCACATTCGCGACAACATCGCCCAGCTCGACTGGTGGGACGCCGAGGCCTACGACGCAAAGTAGGCCGCTGGCTGCCGCAACCTTGCGAATCTATGCGCGATACTAAGCGGGCTGCGCCGGAAACCCACCGGCGCGGCCCGCTTTTTACGCACGCTGTTCGCTTGCGAATCGAAGGTGAATACTTTTCCCGGTACCTAGTACTGCTCGATGCCCATGTAGCGACGAATCTCGGGGCTGTGGTCGAACACCTTGCCGCGGGCGGCACGCAGCTCGCAGCTCATCGCGTAGAAGAAGATCGGCTCCAGGTACGAACGCACGCTGGCAGGCACTTCACCCACGCCGTACTCGAGCGCATCGAGCACCATGACGGTATCGGTGTGCGTGTTGAGGAACGCAAGAGCGCGCTCCTCCATGGGGCGGCACTCGCCGGCACCAAGCTGCACAAAGTAGAACACGCCGGGCTCGGTGGCTTCGAACGGGCCATGGAAGTACTCGCCGGAGTGGATGTAGCAGCAGTGCTGCCACTGCATCTCCATGAGCGAGCAGATCGCCATGGCATAGGTCTGGCTAAAGTTGGGGCCGGAGCCCAGGATATAGAAGAACTTGTGCTGCTGGCAGAGCTCGGCAAAGCGGGCGCCCAGCTCGGCGTTGACCTTCTCACGGGCGGCGGGCAGCAGCGCATCCATCTGCTTGAGGCCCTCATACATGTCGGCGAGTGCCTCGTAGCCTTCCTGCTGGTCGAGCAACTCGGCGGCGATCAGAGCGCCGATGCCCTGCGGCACCTCAGCCTGCGACACACCCTCACCCCACGGATAGACCCAGGTAGTCCACTTGCCGTTGTCGATCTTTGAGCCCTCGCAGTCGGTAAGGGCAATGACCTCGGCACCGGCGGCCAGCGCCATCTCGCAGCCGTCGACGACCTCCTGCGTGTTGCCGCTGTGGCTGCAGGCAATAACGAGCGACTTCGGCCCTAGGCTCTTGGGGGCCATCAGGCAAAACTCGCGTGCCGTGTAGACCGTCGAGGTAAACGTGGTGGCCTCACGCTTGAGCAGTTCGTTGGCCGGCATCAGGTCGATCATCGAACCGCCACAAGCGATCCAAAAGACGTTCTCGATCTTGCCCTTGCGCTCGATGATTTCCTGAATCAGATCGTGTGCGTTCATCCCGATGCTCCTCCTTGTGCGGCGGTTTTGAGCGACGGCAGCTCGTACCTGCTGTCGTTCTATGTTGTCCTATTTATAACACGTGCAACAACGCCCGTGAAGTCATCTTAGCAAATTTGTTCTATGTTGTTCTATCTGTGGACGTTAGATGTCGAATACGTAGCGCGAGCCCACGATCTTTTGGCGGCCGAGCAGCAAGGGGCGCTCGTCCTCATCGGTAAAGTACGCCTCCATATAGAAGAGCGGCTCACCGACCGGCACCTCCAACAGCGGGGCCGCCTGAGCATCGGCAAGCGCAATCTCCACGGTGCAGGGGTCGGACTTGAGCGGCGCGCGACCCGAATGCTCGGCAACGAGCGCAAAGATTGAGTTATCGGTGAGGTCCTCGTCGGCCAGCGTCTGCAGGTAGGGATGGTCGGCAAGCACAAAGGCGTCGGCCGTGCGCACGCGCTCGACCACGATAAGCTCACAGCCGGGCTCCACGCCAAAGAACGCCGCATCCTCGCGCGTCGCCGCAACCACCGTGCGCGATACCAGGCGCGCACCCGGCACCATGTCGTTGGCAACGCAACCCTCGGAAAAGCTCTGAACGTCACCCTTCTGGACAATCTTGCGCTTGAGCTTGGGCGCGCACACGAACGTGCCCCTCCCCTGCTGGCGGTTGAGATACCCCACGCGCGACAGCTCCTCGATGGCGCGGCGCACGGTGATGCGTCCCACGCCGTAGTACTTCGCGAGCTCCATCTCGGAAGGAATGCGCGAGCCGGATGCGTACACGCCACGCGCGATCTCGCCCTTTAGGTCGTCCATGACCTGCTGGTACAGCGGCACGGCGGACACGTCAGTACGGTCGGTCTTGCTATCGAAAGCCATCGTTACGCTCCATCCCGCGCATGCTCGGACTCAAACTCTTCAATCGCCGCCATAAACTGCTCGCCAAAGGCGTCGGCCTTTTTCTCGCCGATGCCGTTGACCTGGATAAGCTCGTCGCGCGTCTGTGGGCGTAGGCGGCACAGGCCGCGCAGGGCCTTGTCGGAAAAGACCATGTACGGCGCCATCTCCAGCTCCGTCGAGATCTCCTTGCGGAGGGCACGCAGGCGCTCGAACAGCTCGGCATCGTCGCCAACACGCGGGCGCTGATCCAGCTCGGCCTCCTCGCGCAGCAGATCGACGGCGCGGCGGGCGCGGGCCGAGGCCTTGCGCTTGGACGCGCGACGTTTAACGGTAAAGGCGAACGCCTCGTCCTCGACCTCGCCGGCACGCGGACCCAGCCCCACGACCGGGTACTGCCCCTGCGAGGTGGCCAAGTAACCGCGGCCGCACAGCTGGCCGATGATGTCCTTGATGCGCCCGACCGATTCGCTCGACAGCTCACCGTAGCCGCGGTCCTCGTCCAGATGCATCTGGCGAATGCGCTCGGTGTTGCCGCCGTGAAGCACATCGGCGATCAGCGACTTGCCAAAGCGCATGGGACGCGCGGCCACATAGCGCACAGCGGCGCGGGCCATATCGGTGACGTCCTCGACCTCGAACTGCGTGAGGCAGTTGCTGCAGTTGCCGCAGCTCTCGACGTCGTCCGTGGCGGTGCCGCCCGTACTGGCCGCGGCATGCTCGGCCGCGGCCTCGTCGCCAAAGTAGCGCAGCATGTATTCGCGCAGGCAGCCGGTGGTATTGCAGTAGCCCTCCATCTGGCTGAGCAGGCGATAACGGTTCTGGAGCGCCCACGCGCGCTGCTCGTCGTCGAGCGCCTCGTCGGCCACATCGCCGCGGTCGATCAGAAAGCGACGCATGCGAAAATCGTTGCCGTTCCACAGCAGGTGGCAGCTGGCCGGATCGCCATCGCGGCCAGCGCGGCCTGCCTCTTGGTAGTACGCCTCGATGCTCTCGGGCACGTTGTTATGAATCACGTAGCGCACGTTGGGCTTGTCGATGCCCATGCCAAAGGCGTTGGTGGCAACCATCACCTGAATGTCGTCGTCGATAAAGGCGCGCTGGCTTTGGCGGCGGGCGTCGTTGCCCATGCCGGCATGGTAACGGCCAACGCGAATGCCGCTGGGACCCAGCGCTTCGGCAAGCTCACCTGCCAACGCATCGACGGTCTTGCGGGTCGAGCAATACACGATGCCGCTCTCACTCGAATGCGCGATCACGTAGTCGCGCACCCACGCGGTCTTGGCCTTGTCGCCCATCTCTTCGCAACCGAAGTAGAGGTTCTTGCGGTCGAAGCCCGTCACCACGGTCGCCGGGTTTTGCAGGCCGAGCATTTGCTGGATATCGGCGCGTACACGCTCGGTCGCCGTGGCGGTAAAGGCCGCCACGATGGGGCGCCGCGGCAGCGAATCGATAAACTCACGAACCTGCAGGTAAGCGGGACGAAAATCCTGGCCCCACTGGCTCACGCAGTGAGCCTCGTCAATGGCCACGAGCGGCACGCCAATGCCGCCGTCCGCCGCGGCCTCCTGCGCAAAGGCTAAAAAGCGCGGCTCGAGCAGACGCTCGGGTGCCACGTACATAAGCTGATAACGGCCCTCGCGCGCCCGCTTGAGCACGGTATTTTGCTGAGCCGGGGTAAGACTGGAGTTGAGATAACTGGGGCGCGCACCCGCCGCGAGCAGCGCGCGGGTCTGGTCCTCCATAAGCGACAGCAGCGGACTCACCACAAAGGTAATGCCGGGCAGCATGAGCGCAGGTACCTGGTAGCAAATGGACTTGCCGGCGCCTGTGGGCATAACGCCGAGCGCATCGCGGCCGGCAAGGATCGCATCCACCATGCGATCCTGTCCCGGGCGAAACGAGGTGTAGCCAAAATAGGCGCCGAGCGTGTCGAGCGCCATCTGCTGCATGTTATCGGTCATGGTTTCCTAACGTCAGAATCATCTGCCGCCGATTATACGCCGCCACGCGGACCGGTGCCGCACGGCTGTCAGCCACGCTCATTCTGCAGGTAGTCATTGGGGACGTTCTTGAATGACTGGCCGTTTAAGAACGTCCCCAACGACTAGTCATTTAAGAACGTCCCCAATGACTACTATTCTCTTGACAAGCGCGAAAACGTCGCTGGTTGAGCATAAGTCAGCGAAAACGCCCCTAAGCGAGCAAGGTGACGTGAAAGAG
>USJB01000104.1 GCA_900554905.1 uncultured Collinsella sp.
CCGGCCCTTCGCCGCCGGGACACATACCCCCAATTAACTGTTCTTCATGACAATCGAATCCACAACATCGGCCACATTCTCACAGCAGTCAGCGCAGTACTCCAGGAAGGCGTAGACGTCACGCCAGGCGATGACCTCGAGCGGGTCCTTGCCGTTAACGTGCAGGTTGCGCATGGCGTTGATATAGAGCTCGTCGGCTTCGGACTCGATGGTGTTGATCTGGATGACGAGTTCGCGCAGGGTCTTGGACTTGCGGTAGTTGGGCAGCTCGACCATCAGGTCCTTCATGGCGCGACAGGCGTCGGTCACCTTGTGGGCGATCACGATGGCATCGGGATGGATGCTCTGGATGTTGGTGAAGTAGACGCGCTGCACGACGCCCTCGATGCGGTCGAGCACGGTGTCGAGTGAGCAGCTCATCAGATCCAGATCCTCGCGCTCGAGCGGGGTGATAAAGGCGGTGAGCAAGGCGTCCTCAAGCTCATGGTGCTTCTTGTCGGCCGCATGCTCGATCGCGTGCATCTTGTTGAGCATATCGTGAATCTTTGCGGGATCGAAGTTCTCGAAAATCTTGGTGAGCAGCTCGGCGGCCTGGACGGCAAGGTCGGCGCAGGCGACGTAGTTGTCGAAGTAGAACGAATCGGGTTTCTTTGCCATGGGTGAGTCCTTTCGAGGCGAAGACGGGTGGGCGAAGTATTGCGGTCCAGATGGACGCTCGGTTTGACTAGATGAACATCATGAACAGCTTGGCCATGACAAAGCTGATGAGTCCGCAGGCGGGGAAGGTGAAGAACCAGGTGAACATCATGTCCTTGACCACGCCGAAGTTGATGGCCGAAAGGCGCTTGACGGCGCCGACGCCCATGATGGCGCAGGTCTTGATGTGGGTGGAGGACACAGGGATACCGGTAAGGGTGGCAAGCAGCAGGTTTGCGGCGCCTGCGAGGTCGGCGGAGAAGCCCTGATACTTCTCCAGCTTGACCATGCTCTGGCCGACGGACTTGATGATGCGCTCGCCGCCCACGCTGGTGCCGACACCCATGGTGGCCGAGCACAGCAGCATGATCCAGATGGGGATGCCGGCATCGCCGACGCTCGTCTGGCCGCTGGCAAAGGCCACGCCTAAAAAGAGCACGCCGATGAACTTCTGTCCATCCTGCGCGCCGTGCATAAAGCTCATGGCCGCAGCGCTCGCGATTTGAGCGTATTTAAAGAAGACGTTGGCACGTCGCCTGTTGGCGGCGGCAAACAGAATCGAGACGAGTTTGCACAGGATCCAGCCCATGACAAAGCCCAGACCGATGGAGAGCGCCAGGCCGTAGATGACCTTCATCCACTCGTGGACGTTGACGCTGCTCGCACCGCCGAGGGCGATGGCGGCACCGGTCAGGCCGGCGATAAGGCTGTGGCTTTGCGAGGTGGGGATACCAAAACGCGATGCCGTGGCACCGTAGACGACGATGGAGAACAGAGCAGCGCAGAGGCACGCAAGCGCCATGGTGCTGTTTCCGCCAAAGTCGACGATATGTGAGATGGTGTTGGCGACGCTCGCGTTAAAGTGCGTCATGATGAGCACGCCGAGGAAGTTGAATGCGGCGCTCATGAGAATGGCGGCGCGGGCGGGCATGCAACGCGTGGTGACGCAGGTCGCGATGGCGTTGGGCGCGTCGGTCCATCCGTTGACGAAGATGGCGCCGAGCGCGAGAATCACGGTGACGGCAAGGACTGGGTTCGACACAATTTGGCCGAGGAAGGTTGAGAACGTTACGTCCATATATGGGCTTTCTCGAAGTTTGCAGACACGTTACAAAAACATGATAAATCGTATCACCTCCTGCGGGTTTCTTTACCGAGTTCTGATGGGAGAAGTGAACTTTTTGGCACTAAAATTGAATATAAGCCCTGTTGACCGCGGGTATTCTTTTTGCTAACACGCCATGCGGACACGTGCGATTACTACGACACTCCAAAACCACAGTCTGTTCGCTTTACAACATGCAAACATGCGTTCGATAATAGGAGGCATGGAATATCGACAGACAGACGGCAAAACTCGGCGCGTGCACAAGCAGTATGTGGACGTCGTGGCTCGCATCCTCGCGGGCGGACAAGTCGTGCCAGTCGCCGTCTGCTGGGTCGACGGACGTTGCTTTACGATTGACGAGATTGTCTCGACCACTGGGTTTGGCCTGACGGTTCACGGCATTCGTACGGCAACCTATAAGGTGCGTTTTGGCGGGCATGCGACCGAGTTGTATCTGGAGGACCAGACGCGCGAGCGGGCGGACGGCTCGCAGGCGCACGTGATGCGTTGGTGGGTCTGGGCCTTTGATCGTACGCTCGAGGGCGAGCGCCGTGGGTAAGGACGTACGGCATTCGGGTACAATGACAGGAATCTTGTCATCTACTGCGCCGTCTTTCACGGCGCTTTGTGAAAGGACGAAGTATGAACGATATCCAGGGCTATCAGAACGGCCCCATCGAGGCCGGCGCAAGTTGCGCCAAGGAGATGTCGCCGCGTGCGTACAATCTTGCCATGTCTGCCCTCATCTTCTTGGGCTTTTGTGCCATGGGCGCCGGTGCTTACTTTACGAGCACCATGTCGTTTGCGCGCATGATGATGAGCGGGGCCGCCCTACCGCTGGTTTTTGGCTCGTTTATTTTGACCATCGTCGGCATGATCATGATGTCGGCCGCCGCCAGCAAGCAGTCCGTGGGCCTGTCCCTTGTGGGCTACGTAATCTTTGCGAGTACCTTTGGCCTGACTGCGTCGTTTGGCCTTGCCAACTACGACCTGCCCACCATCAACACCGCCTTTATCGCCACCGCTGCCATCACCTTTGTCTTCGGTGCGCTGGGCGTGACCTTCCCCAAGTTCTTCCAGCGTGTGTATGGCATTGGTTTTGGCATCCTGCTTGCCACGATTCTGGTCGAGATCGTGCTGATGTTCATGGGCGTTTCGCAGTCCATCACCGACCTGATCGTGATCGTGGTGTTCGCCGGGTTTATTGGCTACGACACCTATGTTGCCACGACGGTGCCGCCTACGCTGCCCAACGCCGTGCTCATGGCCTCTAACCTGTTCGTGGATATTATCAACGTGTTCCTGCGCATTTTGAACATCCTCGGCCGTCGCGATTAAAGCGCGGCATTGCGACGCTTCCTGCCGGACACGGTAAAACGATGCGAAAGGCGGTCCTTCGGGGCCGTCTTTTTTGTGCGCGGCGGGGTATCATGGATGGGAAAAAGCCGATAGCGGCAGCGACAGGAAAGGTGGCCACGTATGGCAGACGTCGACAACAGGAACCGTAACCGCAGGTCTAACCGAGCGGGTCAGCCCAATCCCAAGCGCGAGGCGCGTGCCAAGGCCGCCGAGCGCCATGTGGCGGCTGTGTCCGAGGCCTGCGCCAAGGACATCGAGCGTTCGCTTGCCGGCGTGCGCGAATTCGACGGTATGCCTGCCGGCTTTGTCGCGGCGATGAAGGCCAAGGCCCAGAAGGCGGCGGCTTCTGAGGAGCAGGCCGCCGAGGCTGTGGAGGCTGACGCTGCCGAGGTGGAGACCGCGGTCGAGCCCGAGGTGGCGCTCGAGTCCGCCGAGTCGGCCGACGAGGCTGAGTCCGAGCCCGCCGAGGAGCCTGCTCCGGCCCTGCCCGAGGTCACTGTGCTTGATGCTTCCGCCACGCAGGCAATCCTCGATAACGGCCGCGGCTATGCGCAGTTCTGCGATATGGCCGTGCTTGCCTTTGCCTCGTTTACCAATCCGGGCGGCGGCTATATCCAGGGCTACCTGGGCCAGGAGGCGACGCTCTGCGCAGATTCGTACCTGTACAACGTACTCGACAAGCAGCGTAAGTGGTACGGTGAGAACCGTCGCCGCAACATCAACTGCGAGCTGTACCGCAACCGTGCGCTGGTGGTGCCCGCGGTGCGCTTCGACCGCAACCATGTGCACGCCTATGCCGACGTAATCGTGGCCGCCGCGCCCAACGCCAAGCGTGCTCGCCAGGAGTATCGCGTGAGCGACGATGCCTTGCTTGACGCTCTGCGCGATCGCATCCGCTTTGTGCTTGCCATCTGCGACGAGCTGGGTCGCGAGAAGCTCGTGCTGGGCGCTTGGGGCTGCGACAACAACGGCTTTGACGCAGAGGCCGTGGCCGAGCTCTTCCGCAAGGAGCTCGCGTCGGGCGACTTTAAGGTCAAGCAGGTCTTTTTTGCCGTGCCCTCTACGCGCTGGGACGAAGATTTTGCCAAGTTCGAGCACGTGCTGGCAAACTTCCCCGAGCGTAACGAGGAGTCCTATGCCCAGGTTGCCGCTCGCGCTGCGGCTGCCCACGCCGCCGAGCAGGCCCAGGCTGCCGCCGAGGACGATGAGGACGATGACGATTGGCGCAAGTACCTGTAATCGGTATGTGCTGACAGATAGGTCGATCCGGCGGGAGAGACTGCTCCCGCCGACTTTTTCTTTTTACTAGAGGAAGGGCTTACGATGAAAAACGTTCTGTGCTTTGGCGACAGCAATACCTACGGCTATGATCCGGCGGGCATGCGCGACGGCACCGCGGTACGCTATGCGCACGATGTGCGCTGGTGCGGCGTGGCCCAGCGCGACCTGGGCGAGGGCTGGCACGTGATTGAGGAAGGCCTCAACGGCCGCACGACGGTACGCGACGACATGTGCCATCTGGACACTAATCTCAACGGCATCCGCGCGTTGCCGATGCTGCTCGAGGCTCATAAGCCGCTGGATGCGATCGTGATTATGCTGGGCACCAACGACTGCAAGACGGTCTTTAGCGTGGGGGCTGCCGATATCGCTGACGGTGCCATGGCGCTGATTCGCGCCGTCCGCGCGTTTCCGTGGACCGACGCCGCGCCTTGTCCGCGCATTCTGCTGATGGCTCCTATCAAGATTAAGCCGCAGATCGCCGATGTGTACATGACCGACTTTGACGAACACTCCGTCGAGGCT
>USJB01000105.1 GCA_900554905.1 uncultured Collinsella sp.
ATGCTTTGGTCTCAGAGGCCGAGTATGAGACTGGTGGTTCGGCTGCATCGGCTTCAAATGCCGCATCTGAAACAAAACTGCCTATTGAGGATATTGTCCCTAATCCAAATCAACCTCGAATTCACTTTAATGAAACAGAACTTCGCGAGTTGAGCGAGTCAATCCAAGAACATGGCGTTTTGCAACCACTATTGGTCCGCAAGCACGGAAATGGCTATGAGATTATTGCCGGTGAGCGTCGTTACCAGGCATCGAAACTCGCTGGCCTTGAAGAATTGCCAGTCATCATTAAGGAAGTTAATGATGAGGAAATGCTCGCTCTTGCACTTATCGAGAATCTTCAGCGTTCTGATTTGAACCCTGTCGAAGAGGCAAAGGGTTATCGTCAGCTCATTGATGCCAGCGGTATGACGCAGGAGGCGTTATCAAAGGCTGTCAGTAAGTCTCGTTCCGCAATTACAAATTCGCTTCGTTTGCTAGATCTTCCCGAAGTCGTACAGCAGATGATTTTCGAAGGCAAGCTTACTGCAGGCCATGCAAGAGCGATTCTTGCAGTTCCATATGAAGATGCCAGGATTCGACTTGCTGAAAAAGTTGTCGCAGAAGGTCTTTCCGTTAGAGCGACAGAAAAACTTGCTCCGTTGTTTTCTGCCGGAGAGACGCCAAGGACCCCGAGGCCAGCAACGCCTCAGTCATTCAAAAAGGCCGCTCGAGTACTTCGTCAAGTTTTCAATACGAATGTACGCGTGAAGAGCTCGCGTGGTAAGAACAAAATCGAAATCGAGTTCAAAGACGAGGAGGAGCTCTCCCGTATCCTTGGTGAAATGATTCAATTTGGGCAGGAGGATCAGGATGAAGAATAAGGTTCTCGCGGTCGTTGCGTTGGCAACCACCGTCGTCGCTGGTGCCTTTGCTGGTTATAAGCTTGCGACAGATGATGAACTTCGAGGTCGACTGCTGCGCGGAGCTCAGGATATCGTCGATACATCTAAGAAGAAAATGGATGTGATGACCGAAGACGTCGCTATGCGCACTGCTCAGGTGACTAAGAATCCCAAGATTAACCAAGACTGGGTTAACCATCAGTGGGAAAATGTTGGCTATTAGGTACCTAACAATTACTTGCCTGTTTTGAAGGGGTCCTTGTCTGATTCATGAGACAAGGACCCCTTATTTTGGCCATAAAACTAAGTTCACGTAAATCAAGTCCACTAGGATGAAAACAAATGAAACAGCCCTGGTTGCATTATTTGCAACCAGGGCTGTCGGATGTTTCACATGAAACGTTATGGGGTGCAGACTCCCCTATGCGTTCTTCTGGACCTTGAAACGTTGCTTCAGTTGACCGCAGGCGGCATCAATATCATTGCCGCGAGAATTACGAATCGTGGTCTCGATGCCACGGGACTCAAGGCGGCGCTGAAGATCTTCAACCTTATGAATCGGAGACGGCTTGAGCGGGCTGCCCTCGATGTCGTTAAGCTGAATTAGGTTAACGTGGCACAGCGTTCCCTCGCAGAAGTCGCAAAGCGCCTGCATCTCAGGATTTGTATCGTTGACGCCTTCAATCATGGCATACTCATAGGTCGGGCGGCGTCCAGTCTTCTCAGTGTAGAGCTGCAGCGCCTCATGAAGGCGCAGGAGCGTGTACTTCTTGACGCCAGGCATGATCTTGTTGCGCGTGGACTGGATAGCGGAGTGCAGCGACACAGCGAGCGTAAACTGCTCGGGAATGTCGGCAAACTTGCGAATGCCAGGAATAACACCGCTGGTAGAGACAGTAAGGTGACGGGCTCCAATACCGATACCGTCGGGATCGTTAAGGATGCGCAGTGCCTTGAGGACCTCGTCGTAGTTAGCGAAGGGCTCGCCCTGACCCATGAAAACGACGCTTGTGGCGCGCTCGCCAAAATCATTCGAGACGTGCAACACCTGGTCGACGATCTCTTGAGCGGTCAGAGAGCGCTTGAGGCCGTTGAGACCGGTAGCGCAAAAGGCACAACCCATGCCGCAGCCTGCCTGGGTGGAAACGCAGACGGAAAGCTTGTTGCGACGGGGCATGCCGACAGTCTCGACGGAAACGCCGTCGTGGTACTCGAGCAGATACTTGCGCGAGCCATCTTTGGAAACTTGCTTGGTGAGTTCAGTGGGCGTGTCAAAGGCAAAAGCCTCTTTAAGCTGCTCGCGGAAAGCCTTGGGAAGGTTGGTCATATCGTCGAACGAACAAACGTTCTTCTCGAAGACCCATTCGATGAGCTGCTTCGCGCGGAAGGCGGGCTGGCCAAGTTCGGCCACAAGCTCGCGAATATCGTTTTGGCTCAAGTCGCGAATGTCCTGAGATTTAGTCCTGGGATTCATGGAAGCCTTTCGATTTTGGGGAAACGTAGAGGGTATCGCTACAATATGGTATCAGCTGCAGAAATTATAGAGGAGGAGTCTGCCCATGCCGGGTAAAAGCCTAGAGAACATGCACGTAGCGGTCTTGGCGGGCGGTCATTCCGCCGAGCGCGAGATCTCGCTCAATTCGGGAAAGAACGTTGTGGTGGCACTGAAGGAAGCCGGCTACACCTCGGTGGAGCTGCTCGACACGGCCGCTGATGATTTTATGGTAACCATGGCGACCGGCGGCTTTGACGTGGCGTTTATCGCCATGCACGGTGCCGGCGGCGAGGATGGTGCCATGCAGGGTGCCATGGAGACCCTGGGTATCCCCTACACGGCCTCGGGCGTGCTTGCCAGCGCCTGCGGTGCCGACAAGGAGGTCTCTAAGCTCCTGTACGCCAGGGCGGGCATTCCTATTGCCCCCGGCCTCGCGCTCGAGGTGGGCGATGAAGTCGATATCGATCATATCGTCGAGGTTTGTGGCGAGCGCTGCTTTGTGAAGCCGGCCGTCAACGGTTCCAGCTATGGCATTTCCCTGGTCCATGAGCCCTCCGAGCTGCCCGCGGCAATCGCCAAGGCGTTTGAGTACGGCGACAAAGTGCTGGTCGAGAAGTGTATCGAGGGCACCGAGATCACCGTCGGCGTATACGGCGAGGATGACGTGCGCGCCCTGCCGATTGTTGAGATCCGTAAGCCCGAGGACTGCGAGTTCTACGATCTGGACGTGAAGTATGTCGACCCTACAGACATTCATCGCATTCCGGCGCAGATTTCGCCCGAGAACTACGCTCGTGCCCAGGAGCTAGCCTGTGCCGCCCATAGGGCGCTCGGTTGCTTGGGCATCTCGCGCAGCGATTTTATCGTGAGCGAGGACGGCCCCGTTATCCTCGAGACCAATACCATTCCCGGCATGACCGATACGTCGCTGTATCCGGATGAGATCCGCCACACCGACGACATGACGTTCCCGCAGGTCTGTGACAGCCTGATCCGTATGGGTCTTCGTCGAGCGGGCATTGCATGCTAATCGAGGACGCGGTTTCATCAGGAACGCCGCAGTTTGTCATCGACTCCTATGCCACGCTTGCCGAGCGCGCCAAAACCCAATCGTTTGGTCTCATCGAGGAAGATGTTATCGTCCTCGATACCGAGACCACGGGTCTTTCGGTGCAGGACAACGAGCTTATTGAGATATCGGCGGCCCGCCTTTCGGGCCGCGAGATCGTCGACCGCTTCGATACCTTCGTGCATCCCAAGCAGCTGATTCCCGCCGAGATTACCGAGCTCACGAGCATTACAAATGCCGACGTGGCAGATGCCCCGTCGGCCGTTGAGGCCGTCGCCGCTCTCGCCGATTTTGTCGGTGGTTGCCCGGTGATCGCACATAACGCCACCTTCGACCGCTCGTTTATCGAGTCGGTCAAAGGCGGCGTCAACGTGAGCGATATTTGGATCGATTCGCTGGCGCTGTCGCGCATCGCGCTACCGCGCCTGGCCTCGCACAAGCTGTCTTTTATGGCCGATCTGTTTGGCTGTGACTCGGTATCACACCGTGCCAATGCCGACGTCGACGCCCTGTGCGGCGTATGGCGCGTGTTGCTTGTGGCACTCACCGACTTGCCCCAGGGCCTCATGGCGCGCCTAGCCGACATGCATCCGGACGTGCCTTGGTCCTATCGTCCTATCTTCTCATTCTTGGCAGGGCAGAACCCTGGTTCTATCTTCTCTCTCAGCGCCGCTCGTGCTGACGTTCTCAAGGCCGATCGCGCCGACGATCGGGTGGACGCCGACGAACTACCGGTCCTCAAGATGCCGAGTCGTGAGGAGATTGAGGCAGACTATGCGCCAGGTGGCCTGGTCAATCGAATGTACCCCACCTACGAGCCGCGTGATGAGCAGATCGCGATGGCGCTCGAGGTCCGCGATGCGCTGGTCACGGGCACTCATCGTGTAATTGAGGCGGGCACAGGCGTCGGCAAATCGATGGCCTATCTGGTGCCTTTTGCCGAGGCAGCACGCCGTAACAACATCACGGTTGGTATTGCGACCAAATCGAACAATCTCGCCGACCAGCTCATGTACCATGAGCTGCCAAAACTTGCCGAGCAACTGGACGGTGGCCTGTCATTTTGCGCCCTCAAGGGCTATGACCACTATCCGTGCCTGCGCAAGCTTGAGCGCATGAGCCGCGGCCAGGTCGAGATTACCACCAAGCGCGATCCGGCGGACACGCTCACGGCGGTCGCGGTCATTATGGCGTACGTCTGCCAATCAGCCGATGGCGACCTCGACTCGCTCGGCATTCGGTGGCGCAGCGTCAACCGTCCCGACTTTACGACGGCCTCGCGCGAGTGTGCTCGTCGCCTCTGCCCGTTTTTCCCTGATAAATGTTTGGTCCACGGCGCCCGCCGTCGCGCGGCGCATGCCGATGTGGTGGTCACCAACCATTCCCTGCTGTTCCGCAACGTTGCGGCCGAGGGCAGAATCTTGCCTCCGATTCGTCACTGGGTGATCGATGAGGCCCACTCCATCGAGCGCGAGGCACGCCGTCAA
>USJB01000106.1 GCA_900554905.1 uncultured Collinsella sp.
ACGGACTTGGTCTCCTTGGGCAGGCTGGCGTTCTCGCGGCCATGGAACAGGCTGCCGACCTCGTACAGGTGCACGTTGGGCGTACCGTGTGCCTCGTTGTAGGCCACGGACTGCAGCAAGCCCGGCAGCAGCGAACGACGCATCTCGGTCTGCTCGGCCACCAGCGGATTCATGAGCACCACGGGGCAGCCGCGGCCCTCGGTGGACATACCAATCTTCTCCAGGTCGCCCGGGGCGGCAAAGCCAAAGGTCGTGGTCTCGTTGAGGCCGCAGGCGCGCAGGATCTCGCCGACCTTACGGGTGAGCTTCTGCTCGCGGGTCAGGCCGCCGATGTGGTTCTTGGCAGCCGGGATGGTCGCCGTAACGCGGCCCATGCCCCATAGGCGCAGGACCTCCTCGATCAGGTCGATCTCACGCGGCAGGTCGGGACGGAAGCTCGGCGGGGTGACCATGAAGTCCTCGCCGTCGCGCTCGACGGTGCAGCCCAGGCGGGTGAGCGAACGCTCGATAAAGTCGGGCTCGATGTCGGCACCGCAGATGGCACGCACGCGGGCCAGGCGCAGCTTAATGCTGTCGATGGTCTTGGGCGCGGGGAACACGTCCACATAGCCGGGAGCAACCTCGCCGCCGGCGATCTCCTCGATCAGCGCGCACGTCACATTGGCGACGTCCACGCAGCCGGTCTCGTCGACCTGGCGCTCAAAGCGAATGGAGGCGTCGGAGATCAGCGACAGATCGCGGCTGGTGTGCGAGGTGCGACCGGCGTTGAAGCAGGCGCTCTCGACCATCACGTCGACGGTGTCGTCCTCGATCTCGGAATCCATGCCGCCCATTACGCCGGCCAGCGCCACGGGACGCTCGCCGTCGGTGATGAGGCCCATGCCGGCGTCGAGCACGCGCTCCTCGCCGTCGAGCGTCGTGAACTTCTCATCCTGCTGAGCGGCACGAACCACCACGCAGCGGTGGCCATCGCGCTCGGCAAAGGTGTCCAGGTCAAAGGCGTGCAGCGGCTGACCGGTGAGCATCATCATGTAGTTGGTGATGTCGACGATGTTGTTGTGCGGGCGCACACCCAGGGCGTTAAGGCGCTTGACCATCCAGTCGGGCGAGGGGCCGACCTTCACGTTGCGCACGATGCGGGCGACATAGCGGTCGCACAGGCCCTCGTCGGCGATCTCGACGGAAAGCTCGTCGTCGGTCGCGCGGCCGGTCTCGGCCTTGATGGCGGGCAGCTCAACGTGGAAATCGCGGTCGAAGATGGCGCCGGTCTCGCGGGCCATGCCGATCATGGACAGGCAGTCGGGACGGTTGGGCGTGATCTCGCAGTCGAGCACGGTGTCGCTCGAGCCCACGTACTCGGCAAACGGCATGCCGCAGGGCGTATCCTCGGGCAGGATCATGATGCCGGAGTGGTCGCCGCCCAGGCCGAGCTCACGCGCAGAGCAGTTCATGCCCATGGACACGACGCCGCGAAGCTTGCTCTTCTTGATCTTGACGTCGCCGGGAAGCACGGCGCCGATCATGGCCGTAACGATGTGGTCGCCGGCCTCGAAGTTCTGCGCGCCGCAGACGATTTGCAGCGGGGCAGGATTGCCGTCGGCGTCGATGTTCTTGTCACCCACGTCGACCGAGCACACATACATGTGGTCGCTATCGGGGTGCGGGGTCTTGGTGAGCACCTTGGCGGTCACCACGTGGTCGAAGGACTCGCCCACGGTGTCGATCGCCTCGACCTCGGTGCCGGTACGGATATATTCGTCCGAAAGGGTCTTGGGATCCTCCGGAATATCGATCATGGTCTTGAGCCAGTCGTAAGAAACGCGCATGTAGCTCTCCTAGTTCTTAATCTCCGCAAAGGGAGGAATATCAAATGAAGACGTTCACCTTAGGGTTGTCCAGGTGCCCCAGGTTGGCGTGAAAGAGGAGCGACGCGTACTAAAGGTACGCGAGCGACGGTTTGAACGCCAAGATGGGGTGCCTGGGCAAGCCTAAAATTGGTTCAGGAAGCGCATATCACCTGTCATCAACGTGCGCAGGTCGGGCAGGTCGTAGCGCAGGGCCGCGACGCGCTCGGCGCCAATGCCAAAGGCGAAGCCGGTGTACTTCTCGGGGTCGATGCCGCAGTTGATCAGGACGTTGGGGTCGACCATGCCGCAGCCCAAGATCTCGATCCAGCCGCTGTGCTTGCAGAAGTTGCAGCCCTTGCCGCCGCACACGTGGCAGCTCACGTCCACCTCGCAGCTCGGCTCGGTGAAGGGGAAGAAGTGCGGGCGGTAGCGCGTCTTGCGATCCTCGCCAAACATACACTTAACAAAGTAGTCGAGCGTGCCCTTAAGATCGCCAAAGGTGATGCCCTCGTCGACGACCAGGCCCTCGATCTGGTTGAACTGCGGCAGGTGGCAGGCGTCGGCCGTGTCGGGACGATAGACGGTGCCCGGGCAGATCATGTAGATGGGCGGCTTCTGCGACTCCATGGTGTGGATCTGCACGCCCGAGGTCTGGGTGCGCAGGAGCACGTCGGACTCGCCATGGGCGTGAGCCTCGGGGTGTGCGACGCTGCCGGGGTTGTTGTCGACCACGTAGAAGGTATCGCGGGCCGAGCGGCTCGGATGATCCATGGGGGCGTTGAGCGCAGTGAAGTTGTAGTAGGAGGTGTCGACCATGGGGCCGGACTCGACGGTGTAGCCGATGCCGCAGAAGATGTCCTCGGCCTCCTCGATGATCTGCTTGATCAGGTGCTGGTGACCGATCTGCGGACGGATGCCCGGCAGCGTGATATCGACGGCCTCGTGCTCGAGTGTGTGCTTGAGGGCGGCGGCCTTCATCTCGGTGGTGCGCTCGTCGAGCATGCCCTCAATCAGCTGGCGCATCTCGTTGGCGCGCTTGCCCATCATGGGACGATCCTCGGGGGCGAGCTTGCCCATCATACGCATCAGGCCAGTGATGCGGCCCTTGCGGCCGAGCAGCTCAACGCGCGCGGCCTCGAGCTTTGCGGCGTCATCGGCGCCTGCGACGAGCTCCTTGGCCTCTTCCTCGAGTTTGACCAGATCATCAATCAGACTCATGTCTTCCCTTTCGTCTCTCGCGCTCCCCGCTTGCCGAGGCGGCTGCCGCCGTCTGACGTTGCGAAAACGCGGCCCGGTTCGGTAACAAAAAACCGCCCTCGGGCATGTGCATTGCCCAAGGACGGTTGAATTCCGCGGTACCACCTTGTTTGACCCGGCGGATGTCTGGCCCGCCGTGCCCACTCTGCGCCCCTTATCGCGAGGCTCACGGCTTCCCTACTGGGGCTTCGCCGCCGCTGGCCGCGCGCCCGTTGAGGTCGCTGCTCGGGAGTGAACGCTTGGCCCTTGTCACCGCAGGAAGGCTTACAGCCCATGACCTTCCCTCTCTTGCCGGCGACGCGGCGGGCAAAACCCTCTCCGTCAACGCATTGGGCTATAGGATACCACATTGTGCGAGCGTATCGCCGCGTTCCGTTTTGTTCGCGCTGGGTACAAGACGGGTAGCTGTGCAAACTGGCCGTGCGCCCAAAGGCGGCGCGGCCTGCGAGATTAAGGATATGGTATGGGAAAGAAACTCGATAAGAAGGCCAAGGCCGCCGTGGCAAAAGCCGCCAAGGGCGTCAAGGCCGACAAGGCCGTCAAGAAGTTCCGCAAGCTCGAGGGCAAGCTGTGGACCCGCGAGTATCTGCTCAAGATTGCCGAGTTTGACGGCGCGACCATTGCTCCCGCCAACGGTGCCGCCGCCCGTGCCGACGCCATGGGCACCCTTGCCGGCGAGCACCATAAGCTTCTGACCAGCGAAAAGTCTGTCGAACTTGTGCGCTCGCTGGCACGCGAGACCGTCGCCGGCGGAAAGATCGACGACCCGCAGTTGCTTGACGAGATTCGCGTGCTCGGCCGCGACCAGCGCGAAGCGAGCGTCATTCCCACCGAGGAGGCCGAGGCCTGGACCAGGCTCACCTGCGAGGCCGACGCCGTGTGGCACAAGGCCAAAGCGGCCAACGACTGGGCGAGCTTTGAGCCCTATGTGGACAAAATCGTCAGCCAGCTCAAGCATCAGGCCGAGCTCATGGACCCCAAGCGCGACCCATACGACGTTTGGCTCGACCAGTACGAGCGCGGCCTTTCTGCCGAGAGCTTCGACGCGTTTTGCGAGGAGGTTAAGGCCACGGTCGTGCCGCTCGTGCACGCCATCGGCGAACGCGGCCAGCAGCCCGCTGCCGACTTTTTGCACGCCCGCGTGCCCGAGGCCGCCCAGCGCGCCATGAGCTTCGACCTTATGAAGCTCGTCGGCCTGAACCTGGACGACACCACGCTTGCCTTTACCGAGCACCCGTTTAGCGAGGGCTTTGCCGTAGGTGACGCGCGCATCGCGACACACATCTACGAGGACGATTGCATCTCCAACGTCTACAGCATCATCCACGAGGCGGGACACGCCATGTACGAGCTGGGCGTCAATCCCGCCTATGCGCGCACCTGCCTGGAGGGCGGCACCTCCATGGGCATCCACGAGAGCCAGAGCCGCTTTTTCGAGAACACCGTAGGTCGCAGCCGCGCCTTTATGGGCCCGCTGCTCGAGGTGCTGCGCCGTCACGCGCCCGAGGTCTATGGCAGCGTGGACGAGGATACGCTCTACCACGCCGTGAACATCGCACAGCCGTCGTTGATCCGCACCGAGGCGGACGAGCTCACCTATCCGCTGCACGTTATGGTGCGCTACGAGATCGAGCGTATGCTGTTTGCCGGCGAGGCCACGGCCAAGGATATCCCCGCGCTTTGGAACCGCTTTATGGACGAGTACCTGGGCATTCCCGTTCCCGACGACACGCACGGCTGCCTGCAGGATACGCACTGGAGCGGCGGCTCGTTTGGCTACTTCCCCACGTATGCGCTGGGCAGTGCCTACGATGCCATGTTTGTGCC
>USJB01000107.1 GCA_900554905.1 uncultured Collinsella sp.
GCGAGCGCTTGACTGCATCACGCCAGCCCGCAAGGTTTTGCTCGCGACGCTCGGCGGACATATGGGGAAGGAAGGTCCTAACGATCTGGGCATTTTGCTCCAGCTCTTCAAGGTCTTCCCAATAGCCGACAGCAAGACCCGCCAAGTACGCGGCACCGATTGCCGTGGTCTCCACCGTCTCGCATTGCAGCACGGGGATATCCAGCAGGTCGGCCTGGAATTGCATGATGAACTCGTTGCGTGAGGCGCCGCCATCGACGGACAGGCGCTCAATCGAAAGCCCCACGTCCTGCTCCATGGCGCGCAGCACGTCATAACTCTGGTAGGCCATGGACTCGCAGGCCGCACGCACAATGGTCGCGCGACTCGAGGCACCGGTCAGGCCGCACACGATACCGCGGGCATGCGGATCCCACCAGGGAGCGCCCAGGCCAGCGAAGGCGGGGACGAAGTAGCAGCCCTCGTTGTCGTTGATCGAAGCGGCGAGTTGCGCGGACTCGCTCACACTCGAGATGATGCCCATGTTGTTGCGCAGCCAGTTCATGGTTGAGCCGGCGGCAAAGATAGAACCCTCGAGCGCATAGCTGATCTTGCCGTCCGCGGCGATACCGATCGTGGAGACCAGACCGTTCTTGGATTCGACGACCTCGTCGCCGGTGTTCATGAGCATAAAGCAACCCGTGCCATAGGTGTTTTTGGTCTGGCCGGGATGGAAGCAGCAGTGGCCGAACAGCGACGCCTGCTGATCGCCCGCCACGCCCATGATGGGCGGCATGTTGGTCATGATGTCGCTCGCGACGCGGCCGTAGTCGCCCGAGCTCCAACGAACCTCGGGCATCATGGAACGTGGAACGTCAAAGAGCGCCAGCAGGTCGTCGTCCCAATCGAGCGTATGGATATTAAAGAGCGCCGTGCGGCTGGCATTGGTGTAGTCGGTGGCAAAGACCTGACTGCCGGTGAGGTTGTAGATGAGCCAGGTATCGATGGTGCCGAACATGAGGTCGCCCGCCGCCGCGCTCTCACGCGCACCGTCGACGTTGTCGAGGATCCACTGCACCTTGGAAGCCGAGAAATACGGATCGAGCGTGAGTCCCGTGCGGGAGCGCACCAGTTCTTCTGCGCCCTGCTCGACCAGCTCGTCGATCAGAGGTGCGGTGCGACGGCATTGCCACACGATGGCGTTATAGATGGGTTGGCCGCTTATGCGGTCCCACACCACCGTGGTCTCGCGCTGGTTGGAGATACCGATGGCGGCGATGCGGTCAGAATGGATGCCGCTCTTAAACTGGACCTCCATCATCACGCCGATCTGGCTGGCAAGCACCTCCATGGGGTCTTGCTCTATCCAACCGGGACGCGGGAAGCTGGTTTTGACGCTACGACGTGCCTGCGCGACGATGCAGCCGTACTCGTCGACGATGGTCGCAAGTACCGAGGTGGTGCCGCAGTCGAGCGCCATGATGTAGGAACCGCCAAAGTTAAACGAGGCATCTTCCATGCCCAGGCTGCCCAGATTCAACGACATCGCTTACACCTTTCTATTGCATCGGGTCGGACAGGACCCGTTCGATCTCTGATGCGGGAAGCGCGCCTTGGCGCAGGATCTGGAGCTCGCCGTGCTGAAACGACACGATGGTTGAGGCGTCGCGACACGGGGTCTCACCGGCGTCGACAGCCACATCGACCCCCTCCAGGATGCGCTCCTCCACCGTGACAAAACTTGCCGGCGCGGGCGCGCCATGCGTGTTGGCGCTGGTGCAGGCAAGAGGGCTGCCGCAGGCGCGGATGAGCGCCTGCACCACGGGCGAGGCCGAAGCGCGAAGTGCCACCGTGTCGTCGGCGGCGCGCATAAAGGTCGGCACGCAGGGGGCCGCCTTGACCACGATAGTCAGGGCGCCCGGCCAGCATCGTCGGGCGAGCACGCGGGCCTCATTAGGGATATCCACGCCATAGCGGTCGAGCGCCCCGGCATCATCGACCAGCCAGGCAACCGTTTGGGTGAGCTCGCGCTGCTTGAGGGTAAAGATGCGGCGGTAGCCGGTACCGAGCGCAGGGACCGCGGCGCCATTGACGACAGCCTGCGGATCGCGCGGCCACGATGGGAATTCGCTTGTATCTTGGGGTACGGCGTCCGAGAAGGCGTTGACTGCCACGGCGACACCGTAGACGGTCTCGGTCGGGATCAAGGCCAGGCCGCCGCAGCCGAGCACCTCGGCCGTGCGCTCGACGGCGAGCCGATGCGGCTCACGCGTTCCCTCGTATACCCGATAGACCGTCTGCATGTGTATGCCAGCCCCTTACGTTCTGGTGCAAGTTTGTTTACTGTGGGGCATTCTCGCACGAAACGTTCAACCTATTTGCCCAGAGCGCATGTTGGTTTGGTGAGCGGCTCTAGTAGTCGGTGAAAGTGAGGGGGTTATTGGACTGCGACGAACTTCTTTGGCCTGCCGGCGTGGCATCTTTGGGCGGCGTAGCGCTCGATGCTGTCTATCGTTATCATCCGACGGCCGTCGACGAGTTCAACATCGAGTTTTCCGGCTTTGACCAGCGCGGTAATCCGCGGAGCGGAGACTTTGAGGTCCAGCGCTGCGTCTTTAAATGTTCGGCACGCCGCTTCCCGAGCGTCCTCGTGGTCGATTTCGACTGAAAGGGCCACGACCTCGGCCGAGCGTTCGTACCCTGCCGGAGTCAAACCGTTGTTGAGGTCGTCGGCCAAAAACGCCATCAGCGCCTCGGTGGCATGGGCAATCGCTTCTTCGCGCGTATCGCCATCGGCAAAGGCGCCGGGAAGCTGCGGGAAGCTGGCGCAGTAACCGTCGTCTTCTTTTATGAGAACGCAGTCATAGGTAAATCGCTGCCTCATTTTGCCTCCAACTACCATCCAGCTTGGCGACGAATACTTGCCCACGTGCCCTTCTTTGGTCGATCACCACCAGAGCCGTTCACGGTGACAACACGATCGCCAGAAACATACTTAGCATGACTACCGACTTGCGCGACCTTCACGAATCCATCGTGCTTGAGTAGGGCAATGATTTCCCGAAAGGTAGGAGGTTGCATGGGCCGACCTCTTTCAGCCGTCCTAATTATAAACTACTTTATAATTTTTGCTAACCAGTTAATAAATATTACTGGCGCTGTTTGGGCTCGGTGACGATGGCTCGGACGATGCGGGGGCGATCGGTGAGGTCGCGGACGATGCACACGTCCGACAGACCCGCTTGACGACAGAGCTCGGCCGCGGCGTCGAGCGCGCCCTCGTAGAGCTCGCAGGCAAAGAGGCCGCCGGCGCGTAGCATGTAGGGTGCCGCGTTGAGCAGACGGCGGAAGATATCGAGGCCGTCGGCACCACCCTCGAGCGCCAGATCGGGCTCAAAGTCCTTGACCTCGTGCGGCAGCGAGCGCATGGCATCGGTGGGGATGTAGGGCGGGTTGGAGACGAGTACGTCAAAGGTGCCCCACTCGTCGTGGGGAATGGAGCTCACCAGGTTGGTGAGGCTAAAGACGACCTCATCGGATGTGAGACCGAGCGCGTCGCGGTTTTTGGTGGCCAGATCGATAGCGCGCGGCTCGATATCGGTGGCGGTGCAGGTAACGTGGCCGCGGCGCTCCCAGGCAAGGGAGAGCGAGATGCAGCCCGTGCCGCAGCCGACCTCGAGAACGCGGGCAGTGCGGGGCTCGGCTGGGGCAGATACGTTGGCTTCGGCGGCATCTTGCGCGGGAGTCGCCTGTTGGTCGTTGTCCTCAATGGCGATGCCGTATTCGTCGAGCTCGGACTCGGCGGCTTCCGCGACTTCGGCTTCTGCTGCCTGCGCGGCGGCTTCCTCGGCCTCGCGGTCGGCCAGTTCCTCGGCATAGGCACGGCTGCCCAGTACGTCGCCGCCTAGCGCCGCCTCATCGGCGGCCGTCAGGTTAGCGGCACGGCGCTCGACAGTCGCGCGCTCGTCGGCCAGCGCCGCCTCGGCTTTGCGGGCCTCTTCGACCTCATCGTTCCAAGGCAGCTCCACGCGCTGGCGGGCAGCGGCCTCGGGGCTCAGTACCTCGGCATCCAGATAGTCCAGGACTTCCTCGACGAGCATCTCGGTCTCGGGGCGCGGAATGAGCACACCGGGGGCGCACGCGACGTCGATCATGCGAAACTGCGTGCTGCCGGTGATGTACTGTAGCGGCTCGCCTTTGGCGCGACGAACGACGGCCGCATGCATGGTCTCGAGCTGGGCCGCGTTAAGCGTCTCGTCCATACGCATATATAGGTCAATGCGCGCCAGGCCCGTGGCGGCGCACAGCAGCCACTCGGCAGAAAGACGGGGGTGCTCCTCGCCGCGCTCGGCCAGGTACTCCTTGGTCCACTCGAGACAACGCTTGATGGTCCAGATCTCGTTTGCCATGGGGTCCTCCCCTCTTAAGCGCCGGACGGCGCGCGAATGTCGGAGCAGATTGTACGCGAGGCCAGCGCATGGCAAGGGGCGATTGAAGGCGATTATCGAGAATCAGCCCAGAATTTTGCTTGGAACCTGCCTAAAATGTTCATTCGTCGACGTCTAAATCTGCATTCGTCAAGCTTTTGGCAAGGTTGCCCAAAACTGACCAATACCTAACCAAGAACTTGCCACATCGCTTGACGCACGACCCATCAAAAATCGCCCCGCGACTTCTTGAACGATTTTTCGAGCAATATTATCAATAGCAGATGAAGGCTGTTAATTACTTTGAGCAGGTAGGCAGCTTAATTTCTAACAAAGCAGATTAAATAAACTCGAAAAGTAATTTACCCAACCTAGTCATTTAAGAACGTCCCCAATGACTACCTCTAAGACGCCGCAGGTTGAGCATAAGTCAGCGAAAACGCCCCTAAGCGAGCAAGGTGACGTGAAAGAG
>USJB01000108.1 GCA_900554905.1 uncultured Collinsella sp.
GTTACTGCCGCTCAAGAAGACCTCGCCAACGCGCAGAAAGCCGCAGCTGCTGCGCAGGCCACCCCAACGACGGACGTCGAGGGAGCTTCCGCAGCGGCTGGCGTCTCCGCCGCATCGGCGGACACGAACGCCGTATCGGCCGCGCAGCGCAGCCTCGCATCGGCCCAGGCAAACCTCGATCAGGCGAACGCCAAGGCCGCCGGCCGTACGGTTACAGCGCCGAGTTCGGGCAGCATCGTGGAGCTCAACGCCAAGGTGGGCGCCACGGTAACAGGCGGCATGATCATGGGCGAAAGCGATACGAGCGGCGGCAAGCAGTGCATGCAGATCGCCGACCTATCTAAGATGAAGGTGACCGTGCAGGTGGGCGAAAAGGACATCGCCAAGATCGCTGTTGGGCAGAGCGCCAACGTCACGTATCCCGCGTTTCCCGATATCGTGAGCCAGGGCACCGTCACGGCTATCGCGTCGGTGGCAAACTCCGACGCCGCCAACGGTGGCGGCGGCAGCGTAACCTTTAACGTCGACATTCTCATCGAGGCGCCCGACGCGCGCCTGAAGCCGGGCATGACGGCCGAGGTATCGGTGGTGACCGAGCAGCTCGACGACGTGGTGATGGTGCCGACGATGGCGCTCATGACCGAAGACGGCGAACACTATTACGTCAACGTCGCAACCGATGACGAGGGCAAGCAAACCCATCGCGTGAAGGTGACCGTCGTGACGCAAAACGACAACGAAGCCGTAGTCGGCAAGACACAGGTTAAGCGCGACGACCAGGGCAACGAGATCAACCCCAACGTTCCGGTTACCAAGCTGCGCGATGGCGACACCCTCGTCATGGACACCGGAGCGGACGCAACGGCTGACGGCGGCTACGGTGCGGATTCGGGCAGTATGTCTGCCGACGAGGGCATGTAATGCGTCCCGTTATCGACATCCGCAACGTGCACCGCATCTTTGAGAGCGTGGCGGGGTGCGCCCACATCCTGCACAACGTGAGCCTGGCGGTAAATCCCGGCGAATTCGTCGCTATCACCGGCCCCTCGGGCTCGGGCAAGTCGACGCTCATGAACATCCTAGGCTGTCTGGATAAGCCGACGGCGGGCGACTACTACCTGCAAGGGCTCAACGTGGCCGAGCTCGATGATGAGGAGCTCACCGAAGTTCGCGCCCTGAGCATTGGCTTTGTCTTTCAGAGCTTCAACCTGCTGCCGCGCCTGTCGGTTATCGAAAACGTCATGCTGCCGCTGGCCTACACCAATGTGCCCCGTAGCCAGCGCGAAATGCGCGCCGTGCACGCGCTGCAGGCTGTCACGCTGCCCGTCGACCACTGGGACCACCGCATATCCGAGCTCTCGGGCGGCCAGATGCAGCGCGTCGCAATCGCGCGCGCCCTCGTCAATGACCCGCCCATCATCCTGGCCGATGAGCCGACGGGAAACCTGGACTCCGCTACCGGAGCGCTTGTGATGGAGACCTTCCATAAGCTCCAGAAGCGCGGCAAAACCATCGTGCTTATCACACACGACCCCGGCATCGCCGCCGAGGCCGACCGTGCCGTGACCATCCGCGACGGTCGCATTCACGATGGCGCGTATATTCCACATGCACCGCGGACCCTGCGCAGCGCCGTGGATAGCCTGCCCATGATTTCCGCCTCCGCCAACCCGCCGAAAGGAGAGATGGCATGAGCGCCCGCGATCTCATCCAGGAAGCCCTTCACTCGCTCGAGGCCAACAAGGGGCGCAGCCTGCTCACCATCCTGGGCATTGTCATCGGCATCGCCTCGGTTATCGCCATGACTTCGCTCATCGGCGGCATCCAAAACAGCCTGGTCAACAGCCTGGGCCTCAATGCGGCACGCATGGTGCAAATCTATTCGTCGCAAGAACTCACCGAGTCCGACATCGAGAAGCTTCAAAAACTGGTGCCGCAGATAGAGCAGATCGGCATTGTCGACAGCGCGTATACCGAGTATAAGACCGGCAATAAAAGCTATACCGTCATGGCACAGGGTGTCGATAGCGACATGCTCGACGCCGTGGGGGCCGGAAAGCTCGTTGCGGGGCGTACCTATTCCCAGGCCGAGTCTCAATCAGGCTCGCGCGTGGCGCTCATCAGCCGCGGCGGCGCCGATCAGCTTTACGGCAACGAACAGGATGCGCTGGGGAAAACCATCAAGGTGTCCAACGGCGAGGTGCAGATTGTAGGTGTGATTGATGGCGGCAACGACTCCATGGGCTCGCTCACGCTGTATATGCCACGCGAAACCATCTCAGGCCTGTTTGGCGACGAAAATCCTTCATTCCCCAGCGTGACGGCTCTTGCCGCCGAGGGCACAGACATGGACGAGCTTTGTAAGACCATCGAGTCCAAGGTGCGCGCGATGAAGGGCATCGAGGAGGAGGATGAGTACAACAGTGTATCGGCGACCTCCATGAAAAGCGCCATCGATGCACTCAACTCCTTTATGGGCGCGTTTTCGCTCATCATGGGTGCTGTCGCCAGCATCTCGCTGCTTGTCGGCGGTATCGGCATTATGAATATGATGCTCACCAACGTGACTGAGCGCATCCGTGAGATCGGCATTCGCCGTGCCCTGGGCGCAAGTCGTCGCGATATCACCGCGCAGTTTTTGGCCGAGTCCTCGGCGCTGTGCGTCACCGGCGGACTGCTAGGTGTCCTGATTGGCTATCTGCTGGCATGGGGACTCACGTTCTTTGCCGCAAGCTCGGGCATCATGAGCGAGTTTGGAGCTACCGGGACGATCACGCCAAGCTTCTCCATTACAACAGTGTTGATCGCGTTTGCCGTATCGGTCGGCATCGGCGTAATCTTTGGCTTCTACCCCGCTCGCCGTGCAGCAAAGCTCGACCCGGTGGAATGCCTACGCTACCAGTAAGCCACCACCAACAAGTTGCGGTGAATTAGGGACTGAATATGCTATCTAGCAGCAAAAACAGACACTATTTCACCGCAACTTATTGAAGGGCTGCTTGCGCCAGTTCCGTGCGTCGTCCTCGAGCGATTGGCGGATGACAGGCTTGTACGGGTCGAGCTTGCTCGGGGCGCTCCTCCTCGCAGGCGGGAGGGCACGCATGCGCGGCGAGCGCCTAGCGCGCGAACTCCCGTAAGAGCGCGTCTTCCACTTCCCTAAGCGAAAGGGCCCCGCCTCCCTCGGCGGGACGGGCGACCACGATACAGCGCGCTCCCACGTCGCGCGCGGAGGCGATCTTCTCGGCCGTGCCGCCTACGGTTCCCGAGTCCTTGGTCACAAGCCACTGGGCGCCCACCTGCCGAAGCATCGCCTCGTTGAGCTCACGGGTGAAGGGCCCCTGCATGCCGATGACGTGCGACGGCGAAAACCCCGCGTCGATGCACTTCGTTATAGCACCGGGCAGAGGGAGCACACGCACGAAGAAGCGCTCCGCGAAATCGGCGACGCGCGTGTAGGGAGCAAGCTCCTTGCTCCCCGTCGTGAGAAGCGCGCGACCCGGGTTCTCGGAGAGAAAGCGCGCCGCGCAGGCGATCGACGCGACCGACACGACGCCTTTGGGCAGCGCCTCGACCGGGCGCGTAAGGCGCAGGCATCGTGCACCCACGGCGAGCGAAGCGGCCCGGATGTTGCCGCTTGCGAGCGTAGCGAAGGGGTGCGTGGCGTCGACGACGATGCGCGCGCCGGAAAGCTCGCGCTCCATGTCGGCCTCGTCGAGCCTGCCCGCATGCACCTCGATGCCCGGAAGCTCGCCCAAAAGCTCGCCTCCGTACTCGGTTGCCGCGTAGGCACGGGCGGGGATTCCCGCCCCGCTCGCCCATTCGCACAGGAGGCGGCCCTCGGTGGTGCCGGCGAAGATGCGCAGCGCCGGCGCGGATGCGGGCGCCGTCACTTCGGGCCGCCTGGGCGCGTGATCTGGTAGAGCAGCGCGTTCATAATGGCGGCCGCCACGGTCGAACCACCCTTGCGACCCCTCGCGACGATGGCCGGCGCGCGTCGCGCGAGTAGCTCCTCTTTCGCCTCGACCACGTTCACAAACCCAACCGGCACCCCAACGACGAGCGCGGGCGCGATCTTCCCCGCGTCCATGAGCTCGGCGAGGCGCAGAAGTGCTGTGGGAGCGTTGCCGACGGCCACGATGAGCGGACCCTCGATGCCGCAAGCTTTGTCCATGCTCGCAACGGCGCGAGTCGTGCCCGCGGCGCGCGCCGTTGCGGCGACATCCGGGTCGGCCATATAGCACACGGCCTGGCAGCCGATTTTCGCGAGCGCGGGCTTGCTTATGCCTGCGAGCGCCATGTTCGTGTCGGTGAGCACCGTGGCCCCTGCGCGCAGTGCGTCGAGCGCACAGTGCGCGGCGTCATGGGTGAACACGAGGGAATCGGCGTACGAGAAGTCAGCAGTGGTGTGGATGACGCGCTTCACGACGGGCTCTTCGAGCGGCGGGAACGTGCGACCGCCGAGCTCTTCGGTGATGATTTCAAAGCTGCGCCGCTCGATGTCGCCGGGCGCCATCTCCTTGGAATCCATCTAGTACTCCACTCCTTCCCTTGCACATATCCCCTGCTCGTAGGGGTGTTTCTCGCACCGCATCTCGGTTATGTAGTCGGCCTTCTCCACGATCTTGCGGGAAGGCGCGCGCCCGGTGAGCGCTACTTCGACGCCGCGCGCGGACATATCGAGCGCGCGGTCCACGAGCGCCTCGTCGACAAGCCCCTTCGAAAGCGCGTCGAGCGCCTCGTCGAGCACGAGCAGCCCCTCCTGCGCGCCCTCGAGCTCGGCGAGCGCGGAAGCGAGGTTCCCATCGTGCAGCTCGCGCGTCGCGGCAAGTTC
>USJB01000109.1 GCA_900554905.1 uncultured Collinsella sp.
ATTCCCTTGGTATCACCATGTACGAGATGGTAACCGGAAGAGTGCCGTTTGACGGCGACACCACCGTTGCCATCGCAATCAAGCATCTGCAGGAGGAGATTGAATCTCCATCCAAATATACCCCGAACCTTCCGTTCGCACTGGAGCAGATTATCTTAAAATGTACCCAGAAGAGCCCGGACCGCCGTTACAATAACATGGCGGAGCTGATCGACGACTTGAAGCATTCGCTGATGGAGCCGCAGGGCAATTTCGTAAAAGTAACTCCGTTAAGTTCTCACGCCGAGACTGTTATGGTATCCGCAGAGGAGTTAAGCCAGATCCGTTCCGGCGCAGCAGCAAAGGCAAATGCGCAGACGGCAGAGGAGCCGGCCCGCAAGCGCTACAGCAAGATCGAGGATGAGGAAGAGGACGAAGATTACAGCTACGAGGACGAAGAAGACGAGGATGAGGACGAAGAAGAGGATGACCGCGATTCCTACGATGAGGATGACGACGATTCCTACTACGACGATGACGACGACGATGATGATGACGGCGAAGCAACCCTCTCCGAGCAAAACCTCTACCGTCGCCTGAGCGAATACTACGACCTGCTCGAAGATCTCGATAACCAGGTCCGTGCCTGCGCGCAGGCCTTCAATGGCGGTTATCTGGAAGAGGACCGTACCACCCGTCAAAATCTCGCTGATGTCGCCGAGCGCACGGAAGACACCATCGAGCAGTACTACGATATCGTCGAGGACCTGGACGTCCCCATGAGCTCTAAGAACTACAGCTCCTGGAAAGACATCGTCGCCCTGTATGACGACCTGGACCACCGCATCGACGCGATCTGCGATGCCTGGGAGATCAGCCTAAAGTACGCAAAGCCCGCGGACCATAAGGACGAAATCGTGGCGCCGCTGTCGCGCGACAACGTGGCGGGCACCAATGACAACAAGTACCGTCAGGACTTTGAGGACCGCTATCCCGGCGCCAAGCCTGTCGAGGTGAACTAGTCGCATGCGACGTTCTTAAACAGCTAGTCATTAAAGAACGTCCCCAATGACTACGCAAAAAACGAGCGAGGATCATGGGACCCTCGCTCATTTTTGTTTTAGGCGATGTTTCGACCGTGCGGCTACTTGTCGGCAGCGGTCTTTTTGGTGGTCGTCTTTTTTGCGGCAGCCTTCTTGGCAGTCGTCTTTTTCGCCGTGGCCTTCTTTCCTGCCGTCGTCTTCTTTGCCGCGCTCGCCTTGGTCGCAGTCTTGCGGCCGCGGGCGGGCTTCTTCTCCTTGGTCGGGCAGTCCATGTTCACGCAGATGCGCCACGGGCCGCGCGCCGTGTTGACCACCACGATGGGGGCGCCGCACTCGGGACAGGTCTCACCCGTCGCCTCGAGCTTACCGCGCGCCGGCAGAGGATAGCTCACGCCGCAGTCATCGTAGTTGGTGCAGCGAATAAAGCGCTTGCCGCTTTTTTCGCTCTTGTGCGCGATCAGATCGCCATGGCGTCCGGCCTCGGCACACACCTTGCACTCGCCCACCTTAAGGTCAGGCTCGTAGTTGGTGGGGCACGTGGGGTTCACGCAGATCTCGAAAGCCTTTTGGCGGAACGGCTGACACTTAATGCGCGGCGCGCCGCACTCGGGGCACACGGCCGCCTCGCCCTCGAGCGGGCTCACCTTGACGCCGCTCGGCACCGGATAGGTCACGTCGCAGTCGGGCCAGCCCATGCAGCCAATGAAGCTGCCGCGGGTCTTGGCACTCGTCTTCATAACCAGGTCCTTGCCGCACTTGGGGCAGGCGCCCACGCGCGCATCGGCCGTGACGGCATCGCTGATGGCGTCGCCCAGCTCCTGCGTATGCTTGAGCAGCTCGTCGAGCACGCCGGCCAGCAGCGCGCGCGAGTGCGTCACGACATGCTCTTCGGTATCCTCGCCGCGCTCCACACGGGTCATATCGCCATCGAGCTCGCTGGTCATATCGGGGCTCGTGATGCGCGGGGCAAACTGCGTCAGCGCGTCAATGATGGCGATGCCCAGCTGGCTCGGCTCAACGGGATCATTTTTGAGGTAGCGCACGGCATACAGGCGCTCGATGATGCTCGCGCGCGTGGACTTGGTACCCAGGCCGCGCTTCTCCATCTCCTGCACGAGTTTGCCCTGGCTGTAGCGCGCGGGCGGCTCGGTCTGCTTGGCCTCGAGCTTAATGTCGAACACATCGACCGTGTCACCCTGCTCCAGCGGCGGCATCTGCTCGTCGCGCTTGAGTCCGTACGGGTACGCCTCGCGGAAACCCGGGGTCACGAGCACATCGCCCGAAGCCACGAACGGCTCGCCGTTCACGTCGAGCTCGAGCTTGGTGTTCTCGATGGTCGCGGGACCCATAAGCGTCGCCAGGAAGCGGCGGGCGATGAGATCGTAGAGCTTGCGCTGGCCGCCGTCGAGCGTGGACGGATCGCCCTCGCCCGTGGGATAGATAGGCGGGTGGTCGGTGGTTTCGACTTTGCCGCGCGTGGGCTTCATGGGACCGGCGAGCACCTTTTTGCACACCGGCGCCAGCGCCGGATTGATCTTTGCCAGATCGCTCACCACGGCGCCCAAATCGAGCGTCGCAGGGTACACGGTGTTGTCGACACGCGGATAGCTAATGAGACCGGCCATGTAGAGGGACTCGGCGATGCGCATGGTACGCGCAGGCGAGATGCCCTCGGCCGCGGCGGCAGCCTGCAGCGAGGTTGTCGCAAACGGCGTGGGCGGCTGCTGCTTACGCGAGCGCTTGGTCACCGCGGCAACGGTCGCCGTCTTGGCGCCGTCGACGTGATCATACGCCGTCTCGGCAGCATCCTTGTCGGTAAAGCGTGCCGTCTTGTGCGCAATCTTAAAGCGGTCGTCCTCGGCAGCACCCTGCGCGGCGCCCATGCCGCGGATCTGCCAATAGTCCTCGGGCACAAACGCCATGCGCTCGCGCTCGCGCTCAACCACCAGGGCGAGCGTCGGCGTCTGCACGCGGCCGGCGGAACGCACGTTACCAAAGCCGCCAAACTTGGCGAGCGTCAGATAGCGCGTGAGCACCGCGCCCCAAATGAGGTCGATGTGCTGACGGCTCTCGCCGGCGTCGGCCAAGTTCTGGTCGAGCGAGACGAGATTATCAAAGGCCTGCGTAATCTCGGCCTTGGTAAACGAAGAATACTGGGCGCGGGCGACCGGCAAGTCGGGCGCAACCTCGCGCACCTTGTTGAGGGCGTCCGAACCGATCAGCTCGCCCTCGCGATCGAAGTCCGTAGCGATGATGACGCTGTCGGACTTCTTGGCAAGGTTCTTGAGCGAGCGGATGAGCTCCTTCTCGGCCGGCAGCTTAATGACGGGCGCCCAGGTGAGGTAAGGCAGGCTCTCGAGCTTCCAGCCCTTGATGGAGATGCCATCGGCAAGAAACGGCTTGCGCTTGGTGTCGTAGGGCGGACGTGCCAGGCCATCGGGTATATCGGCCGGCAGCATCTCGCCGTCCTCGGTGACCGAATACCAGCCCAGCTTTTTATCGAACAGCACGCTGTCACAAAAATCGGGCGCGAGGATGTGACCGGCAAGGCCGATCGTCACGCACTCCTCGCCCTTCCACTCAAAACGGTAGATGGCGGTGTTGTACACCTTGTCCTTTTTGGGCTTGCCCGTGGACAGACGCTCGGCAATCTGACGCGCGGCGTCGTTTTTCTCGGCGATGATGAGCTTCAAAAGAGGCTCCTATCTCGTGTCTCTGCGGCTACGCCCGCCCGTATGGCGGCCGACTTACGCCCTTGCTTGCTCAATCTGCCCGATGAGCCAATCGCACCAGGCATCCATGCCCTCGCCCTTACGCGCGCTCACGGCAAACCGCGGCGCCTGCGGATTGAGGTCATCGAGTGTCTTAGTATACCTATCCATGTCAAAATCGAAAGCCGGGGCCACATCGACCTTGTTGAGCAGCTGTGCGCCGGCGTGCTGGAAGATGCCCGGGTACTTGATGGGCTTGTCGTCGCCCTCGGGCACCGAGAGAATCATGATGGACAGGTTTTCGCCCAGGTCAAAGTCGACTGGGCAGACCAGGTTACCCACGTTTTCGATAAAGATGACGTCGATGTTTTGAAGACCCACAGCCTGGTCGAAGGCGTCAACGGCCTCCATGATCATGTTGCCCTCGAGATGGCACAGGCCGCCCGTGTTGATCTGGATGGCGGGCATGCCGGCTTCCTTCATGGTGATGGCGTCGACATCCGAGGCAATATCGCCCTCGATGACGGCGCAGCGCAAGCCGGCCTTGTCGCGCAGGCGCTCGTTAGTGCCCAGAATCGTTGTTGTCTTACCCGAGCCGGGGCTCGACAGCACATTGATCACATAGGTGTTTGTCTCTTTAAATCGCTGACGCAGCTGATCTGCCAGGCGCTCATTGCGCGACAGAATCGGCGACGCGATATCAATCGTTTTCTCAGCCATACTTAGCGCTCCTTACTTTGGCCCCTTTATACCCCATCACTAGATGGCTAGCGGGCTAATCGTCGGGGGTTTCGATTTCGATACTTGCGATATCGAGCTCGCGGCCGTGCAACAGACGCACATTGGCACCACCACACTGGGGACAGCGACAGTGAAAACGATCGTGGTCGAAAACCTCGCCGCAGTCCAAGCATTCACTTTGTGGGTGAATCTCCTCAACCGCGAGCTCGCAGTCGCGCGTGAGCGGGTCCTCGTCGCGAAACGTCTCCCACGCAAAGTCGAGCGCCTCGCGC
>USJB01000110.1 GCA_900554905.1 uncultured Collinsella sp.
GTCCTTGATGAACTGTTCCTTTAATAATTTCTTTAGCAAGTTTTGTTTCAATTTGAGATTGAATAAATCTCTTTAATGGTCTTGCTCCATAGATTGGATCAAATCCTTCTTCTTGAATCATTTGATAAGCTTGATCAGTTAAAGAAATCGTAATCTTTTTATCTTGTAAACGATGAACTAATTGACCAATAAATTTATCAATAATTTTTCTTACTACTGAACTATCTAATGAATTAAACATAACAATTTCATCAATACGATTTAAGAATTCTGGTTTAAAGTGCACTTTTAATTCTTCTTTGACAAGTTTTCTATTTTCTTCATTATTTCCTTCTAATAAATATTGAGAACCAATATTGCTTGTCATAATAATAATTGTATTTTTAAAGTTAATGACATTACCTTGACCATCTGTTAAGTGACCATCATCCATAACTTGTAATAATAAAGTTAAGATTTATAGAAACTTCCTCGTGGACAAAAATTACCACACCAGAAGCGCCCCTTATAAAATGCAACTGAAACTGGTGCGACCATACATATAATAGCAATTAGTCCAATAGGCGGATAAAAAAAACCTACGGCCAGAAATACTAACAACAGCCAATACATATATTTCTGAATATTATTTGTTCATATCCTATACTTTCCTCCTATTAAACAAAAATATACCTAAATCTCAAAGCTCCTTTTGCTCAAACCATTTAAATAATCCCAATATAGCTATGAGCAAGATAACAATGATTATCCAATGATTTACTCCTAAAACCTGCGGAATTGTAATTTTACCATAATCTCCCCAAGTAAGTACTGTTTTTTGCAAATAAGGATAAGCCTCAGCATAAACACCGGCACCAAGCACACAGCAAATGCGCCGAGCACGGCCATCCCCCACACAAAGCAGGCGTGCAGGAAATCCTCGTCTTCAAACGCATGTATGTTGGAAATCTCATTCATAGCATCTTAGGATAGCGCCCCTGCCACGTACCCGTCCGCATGTGCGATAATGTCGAACGATATGCACGAATTGACCACCGCGCCGCCGAGCCCCACGCCCGGCTGCGCTCTCACCATATGCGAAGGAGTCCCATGGCATCCAAATACTCCATGAACGACCGTCCCAGCTGGCCTCGCCGCGCCATCGTTACCGCCGGCGAGCCCTACGGCAACAAGGGCCTTCACTTTGGCCACGTCGGCGGCGTCTTTGTCCCGGCCGACTTCTTCGCCCGCTTCCTGCGCGACCGTCTGGGCCGCGAGAACGTCATCTTCACCTCGGGCACCGACTGCTACGGCTCGCCCATCATGGAGAGCTACCGCAAGCTCAAGGAGAACGAAGGCTACGACAAGTCCATTAACGAGTACGTCGAGTCCAATCACTCCCGCCAAGCAGCGACCCTCAACAACTACAACATCAGCTGCGATATCTACGGCGGCTCGGGCCTTGAGCCGGCTGCGCAGATTCACAACGAAGTGACCGCCGAGATTATCGAGCGCCTGCATGAGCAGGGCACCATCTCCAAGCGCTCCACGCTGCAGTTCTACGACGCCAAGGCCGGCACGTTCCTCAACGGCCGCCAGGTGATCGGCCGCTGCCCCATCCAGGGCTGCAAGTCCGAGAAGGCCTATGCCGACGAGTGCGACCTGGGCCACCAGTTTGAGCCCGAGGAGCTCATCGCGCCCAAGAGCCAGCTCACCGGCGAGGTGCCCGAGCTGCGCCCGGTCGACAACCTCTACTTCGACCTGCCGGCCTACCTCGACTTTATGAAGACCTACACCGCCAAGCTCGCCCAGAACCCGCAGGTTCGCTCCGTGGTCTCCAAGACCATGGAGGAGTGGCTGCTGCCGGCCCAGCTCTACATCCAGAACAAGTTCCGCGAGGCCTTCGATGCCGTCGAGGATCAGCTTCCTGAGCACACCGTGCTGGAGCCCGAGGGCAACAAGAGCAGCTTTACCGTCACCTTCCCCAGCTGGAAGGAGCGCGACGACGCCCACGCGGTGCTCGCCAACGGTGGCGTGCGTTTCCGCAGCGGCAAGGCACTCGTGCCCTTCCGCATCACCGGCAACATCGACTGGGGCGTTCCGGTGCCCGAGGTCGATGGCGTCTCCGACGTCACCTGCTGGTGCTGGCCCGAGAGCCTGTGGGCGCCCATCAGCTATACGCGTACCGTGCTCGCACGCGATGCCAAGGCCGCCGGCGTAACCGAGGGCGTCGCCGCCCAGGATGCCGCCCTCATGGGCGAGCCCGCTGCCGACTCCACGCAGGTCCCCGCGCCCACCTACCAGCACAGCTCGCTCGACTGGCGCGACTGGTGGTGCTCGGACGACGCACAGATCTACCAGTTCATCGGTCAGGACAACATCTACTTCTACTGCATCGCGCAGACCGCCATGTGGGAGGCCCTGGGCTGGGACCTCACGCAGAGCACCGTCAGCGCCTGCTATCACCTGCTCTACATGGGCAAAAAGGCCAGCTCGTCCTCGCAGACTCCTCCCCCGCCGGCAGACGACCTGCTCAACCACTACACCTGCGAGCAGATGCGCGCGCATTGGCTGTCGCTCGGCCTGTCCGAGAAGCCGGTGAGCTTTAGCCCCAAGGCATACGACACGCGCGTGACCGGCAAGGACAAGGACGGCAACGAGGTACGCGCCTGCGACGACAAGCGCGTTATCGACCCGGCCCTTAAGGAGAGCGCCCTTTTGACCGGCGTCTTCAACCGCCTGGCCCGCAGCTGCTTCTACGGCGTCGCCGTCAAGGAGGGCGACGAGAGCCCCTATCGCAACGGCTGCATCCCCGCCGGTGCCGCTTCTGACACCGTGGTCGAAGCCGCCCAGCAGGCAACCCTTGCCTTTGAGCAGGCCATGTACAAGTTCGAGACGCACCGCGCGCTTGCCGTGTGCGACGACTACCTGCGCGCCGCCAACAAGCGCTGGAGCGACGCCTCCAAGGCCGCCAACAAGCTCGAGGGCGAGCAAGCCAATACCGCGATGACGCAAGCCCTCGTCGACGCCTTCACCGAGCTGCGCGTGGCAACCGTCCTGATGCACGGCATCGTCCCGGCCGGCTGCGAGCTCATCTGCGAGTACTTCGACGTTGACCCGGTCGCCTTCTTTAGCTGGGATAATATCTTTGCCTCCACGGATGAGTTTGTGGAGAGCCTGGGCGAGAAGCCCGGCGAGCACCGCGTGAAGCCGCTGCCCCCGCGCTTCGATTTCTTTAGCAAGCACGAGAGCCAGTACTAAAGCACGCCAGCAGCGGCGTGCCCGGAAAGTAGTCAATTTGGGACGGGAAGGAAAGACGGATGTCCAAGCCGCGTCGTCGTAAGCAGAAAAAGCAGGTTAAGCCCGAGCTCAAGCTCAGGCAGTTTGCCGCCACCGAGCTTTCCGACCAGCTTGCCGCCCTTCCCTGCGCCGCCGACCTGCCGCGCTTTATGGTCGACACGGTCGCCGGCGCCTATGCGCCCGCCGATGCTCACCTCATGATCGAGGGCTTCGGTGCCGCAGCCGCACGCCCGGTCACGCTGCGCGCCAACACGCTCAAGGCGACCGCCGAGGACATCGCTGCGGCGCTCGATGCAGCCGGCATCGCCCACAACCCCGTCGCCTGGTACCCGGACGCCTTTATCCTGCCCGAGGCCCAGGTTTCCGATCTGTGGGATCTCGACATCTACCGCGACGGCAAGATCTACCTGCAGAGCCTGTCATCCATGATGCCGCCGTTGGTCCTGGGCGCCCAGGCAGGCGAGGACATCCTGGACATGTGCGCAGCCCCTGGCGGCAAGACGACGCAGATCGCCGCCCTCACCCAGGGCCAGGCACACCTCACGGCCTGCGAGATGAGCATCCCCCGCGCCGAAAAGCTCGAGGCCAACCTCCACCGCCAGGACGCCAAAAACGTGCCCGTCATGCGCATCGACGCACGCGAGCTCGACGAGTTCTTCCGCTTCGACCGCATCCTGCTCGACGCCCCCTGCACCGGCACGGGCACCGTCATCAGCGGCAACGAGAAAAGCCTGCGCGGCCTGACCGAGCAGTTGCTGAGCAAGTGCGCCCGCTCGCAGCGCGCGCTTCTGGACCGCGCCATGGGTGCCCTCAAGCCGGGCGGCACGCTCGTCTATTCCACTTGTTCGATCATGCCGCAGGAAAACGAGGACGCCCTGCAAGAGGCCCTCGACAAGCACATGGACTGCGAGCTTATCCCCCTCGACGGCACGCCGAGTGAAAGCGAAGCACGCCGCGCCCAGGAAGCTGGTGAGGAGCCACGCATCGAGTCCAACGCTCTCACCGAGGCAATCGCCGCGGGTCAGGTTTCGGCCATCACCAACGGCATGCCCGGCACGCTCACCATCCCGCCCAGCCGCGACTTTGAGGGCTTCTACATTGCCCTGATCCGAAAACGCAGCTAGCGCACGGATCCAAAACTCAACAAGCTATCTCTGTGCGCGTTTGCCCTGCTGGTCACGATGTTGTTTAAGCGTCGCGCGCTCTTTGCGTTCGGCCCTTTTGCCCTTAATGGCCGTGACCACAAAGTAGATGACCGCGGCGGCTACGATTGCGCCCACGCATAGGCCAATCGAGCCCAACATTGCCGAAAATTCCATACCGCGTCACCTCTCTTTTAAACGGGACTTTCAAGATAGCACCTCGATACCCGCCACCACAGCTCCTTCACGTTCGACGGGCGTTCGGTCTAACGGATGGCGCAGCGGGGAAAAATCAACTCATCAAACGATTT
>USJB01000111.1 GCA_900554905.1 uncultured Collinsella sp.
AGCGCGAGGCGCGCCGCCAGTGGGCGCGCGTGGTGTCGGCGGACGAATCACACGTTCTGTTTGAGCGCCTGGGTGGCTCGAGCACCGGCGCGCTAAGCCAGGTTTCCCGTGATTTGGCAACCTCCGAGGGCTCTACGCTCTATCTGGGCCTTACTGCCAAGGCGACGTCGACGGTTGCGCGCGCGAGCATGGCAATCGCCGACGTGTTCGATGGCGTTCGCGAGCTCGGCCGCCGTGCGCGTGGGGGTTATGACAATGCCAATCTATGGATTGGCCCCGAGCTGCGCGAATCTGACGACTGGCATGATTTCTTACCGTCGGCCTACACTGCCATCGACGCATTGGAACAAGCTGACAAGAGCGTCGACGCGCTGGTGCAAGCCGTCGCCGCCGACAAGCCCGAGGTTGTTGTTGACCTGGGTGATATCTCGCGCCGCCTGCACGAGCTGGCCGAGAACCTCAAGCTCATCATTGATGGCACCGATGAACACTACGTGTATTCGCTGCAGGTCAATCGCAGGTTGCGTGCCGGCGGAGAGTCGATGACCGCAGAGCGCATCGACATTGGTGAGGCCTTGGCAACCGAGTGGCTGCCCGAGGTCCACACGGCTATCTTTGCCTCGGCGACCATGACGGTGTCCAAAAGCTTTGAACACTTTAACCACGCGGTCGGCCTCGATCGCATCGGTGCTTCGACATCCTCATCGCTGCACTTGGATTCGAGCTACGACTTCGATTCGAACATGGCTGTAGTCGTTGCGGGCGATATCCCCGATCCGCGCGATCGTGAGAGCTATCTTACGGCGCTCGAGCGCGTGCTGGTCGACGCCCATCTTGCCATGGGCGGATCGGTGCTCACGCTGTTCACCAATCGGCGCGACATGGAAGACCTTTACGCCCGCGTTGAGCCCAAGATGGCCCGTGCGGGTCTGGAGCTCAACTGCCAGCAGCGCAACTCATCTCCTCGTCGCCTGCGCGACCGGTTTATCAACGAGCCGACCTCGTCGCTTTTTGCTCTTAAGGCCTTTTGGGAGGGATTCGACGCCAGCGGCGAGACGCTGCGCTGCGTCATCATTCCCAAGCTGCCGTTCTCGAGTCCCACGGACCCGCTCTCGTGCGAGCGCAACCTGCGCGAAGACCGCGCTTGGGCGCGCTATTCGCTGCCCGAGGCCGTGCTCGAGGTCAAGCAGGCAGCCGGTCGCCTCATTCGCTCATCGACCGATTGTGGCGTACTTATCTTGGCCGACCCGCGCCTGGTGACGAAGGGCTACGGAAAGAAGTTCTTAACGTCGCTGCCTACGAGCTCCTACCAGCGCATCGAATCGGCGCAGATCGGGCACTATCTGCAACTGTGGCGTGCACGCCACGAGCGGCGGTGCTAAAGCGGACAGACGAGGGTCTTTGCCATATCGCACAGACGCTTTGACAGGGCGGGGTCATCCAAGATGCGGATGGCTCCGCCCGCTGCGATTACCTGGCTCAGTAGCCAACGCTCGGAGCCATAATGCACGGTTACCGTTGCCATGTCTGCCCCGCTGCGCTCGATTAGGGTGATGCCGGCCCAGTCCAGATGCTCCGCCATATCGAATGGCATCAAGAGCTTTGCGCTACGCTGCGTCCGAGCAAGGGAATCGTGGAGGGATGTGACGTCCGGTGCATGAGGCACGACGGAGTCTTCCGTCAAGGCGAGTCCCTCGATTTTATCCATGCGATAGGTGCGCTGCTCATCGACCGCGATGTCCCAGGCAATCAGGTATGTTTGGTCGCCGTTTGCCGTAATGCGCAAGGGGTCGACCAGACGCTCACGTGGCCGTGCATCGTCCATCGAGCGATACGAGATGCGGCAGCGAACACCGTCCTGAATGGCGCAGCTCAGCTGCTGCCAGTGCGACCCGTGGTTGACGGTGTCAAAGACGCGCTGGTTATAGCCGAGCTCTTCGGGTAGAAGGGCATGTCGAATCCGAGCTGCCGTATGCGGCTCGATCCCCAACGATTCAAGTTCATGGTTGAGCACAGCGCCCTCGGCGGCACTCAAGCGCAGCGGTAGCACACGCCCGGCGTCACCGGTGAGGACCACACGCTCGCCGCGGCATTCGCAGATGATGCGCGCGCCCGATTCTCGGTCCGCGAGCGTCGAGACGATCTCGAGAATCTCGTCGAGCGACACCCCCGTGATGTCAAAGCGACTGCAAATCTCGGTTCTTGTCATGCCGTTCTCACCGGCGGCGTAGAGGGCCTCCATGATGTCGATGGCGCGCGAGAGTCTCTGCTCGCTGGTGAGTTTACGCACGGGCATACTCGTGCACCGTCCTTTCAATGAGGTGGTTCCACGCCTGCTTGAGCGATTTGGGGGCCATGGGCCTCATGCCGTCCATGGCGTGGGCCATGCAAAATGAGGCGGCGGCTTCAAGATCGCGCACGTTAACGGTCCAGGTCCATCCCACATCGGTGTGTGCGAGCTCACCTCGCCCGCGCGTGAGGCCGTTGATCATATCGATCTGCGTCTGAGGGGCGAACGAGAACGTGGCTGCAACGGGCGGTCGGTCGGCAAAATCGAATTCAAAGAACAGATAGTCGTTGAGATTGAAGTTCGCGGGGATGACGTAGGCCTTCGAAGGACGCCAAGCGCGAACGATACGGTCGCAGCGGAATGTCCTGATGTCGTCGGTGACGTTGTCGAGGCCGCAGAAGTACGCCACGCCCTCGCGCTCGAACATGCCGTAGACGCAGACGGTACGTTCTTTCTGCTCGCCGCGTCCGTTCTGATATAAAAATCGCAGCGCGCATCGCTCGGCAAAGGCGCTCCATACCGCATCGACGGTGGGAGAGCGGCGGATCGGTGCTTCGTCCACCGTCGTCCTACCGGTGAGATAGGCAATCTTGGAGCGAATATCGGCAAGCGGTGCGGCAAAAGTGGATGAGCCGGCCGCTAGTGTCTGGTCGATGGCGTTGAGCAGGATATCGGCGTCGTCTGCGGTGATGAGGCCGCCTGCTGCAAAGGTGTGCTCGCGGTCGATTGTCCACGAGCTTTCCTCGGTCTCCTGCGCGCCGGCGGGGCGAACCTCCTTGATTAAGATGCCACGCTCGAGCAGTTTGTCACGATCGCGCCGAAACTTGCGCTTATCCGAGTCGATGTTGCCCGAGCCATATCCCAGGTCAGAATCCAAGACGATCTGCTCGGTCGTCAGCGGTTCGGGGGAGCTATTGAGCACAAAGAAAAGATTGAGGATGCGCTGAGCCGTTTTATCGAAACTGGGCTCCGAATTCCCCTTTTTAATTGTCGCGGTCGCGTCGCTTGCCGTCATAGAGTCCTCGCATGAGAAGGTGGTTTGCTGCCATGATTTTAGTCCGATATGGAGATTAGGCTATATCCTTGTCCGCTCGCGGCGTTAAGATGGCCCGAATTCGGTCGTTTGCGCTCGCTCGGGGTATACTTTCGACTATATACGGTTCTAATGTGCATGCATTGGGCCTATTTGTCGGATTATGGATGTGGAGCGCACATGGCGAACACCCAGAACTATATTAACCACCTGCTGCAGAACACCGGCATTACGCCGGCATGCAGCGAAGAAGAGCGCTTGGCTGCCGAGGATATCGCTCAGATCTTCCGCAACCACGGCTTTGATCCCGAGGTTCAGGAGTTCAATGCCCCGGCGCCCAGTAGATTGGCATTTGCCGTTACCGGTATTCTTGCGTTTGCCGGCGCCCTGCTGATGGGCATCGGCGGCGGTATCGGCTTGGTCGGCACCTTGCTGGCTATTGTCGGCGCCGTTCTTTACGTGCTCGAGCGCACGGGCCACCCCGTGGTTTCGCGTCTGGGCAAGACGGGCGTGAGCCAAAATGTCATCGCCTACCACAAGGCCTCGGGCCCGCTCGCGTCCCCGCGTAACCGCCCGGTGGTCGTTGTCGCACACTACGACTCTCCCCGTGCTGAGCTGCTCGCCCGCGAGCCTTATGCTTCGTATCGTGCGCTCATCGCCAAGCTGTTGCCCGTTGCCACGGTTGCCCCCGCTGCCGTTGCCATCCTGCGTATCCTGCCGCTCCCCGGCGCGCTCAAGGTTCTGCTGTGGATTGTCGCGATCCTCGCTTCCCTCGTTGCACTTGCCAACGCGGCAAACATCATCTCTAACCGCCACGTTCTTCCCTATACGTCCGGCGCGGTGTGCAACAAGTCTTCTGTCGCCGCTATGCTCGGCGTTATGGACAACGTTGCTCCCTTCCAGGGCGAAAACGAGTTTCCCGACGATGTTCCGTTCGATACCTATTTTGGGGAGCAGAAGCGTCGTGCCGAGGAAATGGCGCGCGCGGCGGCGGAGTATGCCGCGGCCCAGCAGCAAAACGACTACGGCAACACCATCGAGTACGAAGAGCCTACCTACGCCGAGGACGAGTTCGGTCAGCCGATTGCTCCCGACGCTCAGACCGAGCCCGAACAGGGTGAGGCTTTCGACGAGCAGATCGAGGGCTTTGAGGGTGCATCTGCCGACGAGACGCTGATCGGCGCTATCGTGCCCGAGGATCAGAATCAGGCTGTCCAGGCCGAAGAGTTCAATGACGAGGTTCCCGCTGCTGAGCCGGCGGAGGAGCCTGCCGCGGCTGAGCCCGAGCCCAAGCTCTAT
>USJB01000112.1 GCA_900554905.1 uncultured Collinsella sp.
TGGGGCGCGTCGCTCAACGGACACGAGGATTCGCAGCAAAGGCAACGTAGCTCCGGCCGGGAGGGGCAGGGCGAGTTTTCCGTAGATTCCGCACGAGCCGAAGGCCACTTAATGTGGCCTTCGTGCGAGCAGGACTGTCCGCAGCAGCGAGTAAAGCCTAGCCGACCGGCCCCAATCAAGTTAAAAGGAGCTGATATGTGCGATTGCACAGATCATAAGGACGAGATCCCTGCCTACGACGCGCAGGCCATTGAGTCCAGGTGGATGAAGGCCTGGGAGGATTCCAACCTCTTTGCCGTCGACACCGACGACAGCAAGCCCAAGAAGTACGTGCTCGAGATGTTCCCGTATCCGTCGGGCGACCTGCACATGGGCCACGCGCGCAACTATACCATCGGCGATGCCATGGCCCGTCAGGCCCGCATGCGCGGCTACGACGTGCTGCACCCCATCGGCTTTGACGCCTTTGGCCTGCCCGCTGAGAACGCCGCCATCAAGCACAACACGCAGGCTGCTGCCTGGACGTATAAGAACATGGATCAGGCACTCGCCACGATGAAGCGCATGGGCTTCTCCTACGATCTGGATCGCATGGTCAAGACCTGCAGCCCCGACTACTATCGCTGGGGCCAGTGGATCTTTGAGAAGCTGTGGGAAAAGGGCCTGGTCTACCGCAAGAAGAACCCGGTCAACTGGTGTCCTAACTGCAAGACCGTTCTGGCCAACGAGCAGGTGACCGAGGGCAAGTGCTGGCGTTGTGGCACCGAGCCCGAGAAGCGCGACCTTGAGCAGTGGTACTACAAGATTACCGAGTACTCCCAGGAGCTGCTCGACGATCTGGAGAAGCTCCCCGGCTGGCCCGAGCGCGTCAAGCAGATGCAGGCCAACTGGATCGGTCGCTCCGAGGGCGCCGAGGTCGACTTTACCCTGTGCGACCAGGATGGCGAGCCCATCGAGGGCGACGAGGGCAAGATCACCGTCTTCACCACGCGTGCCGATACGCTCTTTGGCGTTTCCTTCTTTGTCCTGGCTCCCGAGTACGCGCGCCTGCACGAGCTCGTCGAGGGCACGGAGTACGAGGAGGCCGTCACCAAGATCGTCGAGGACTCCAAGCATATCTCTGCCGTCGAGCGTGCCCAGGGCACCCTCGAGAAGCACGGTGCCTTTACCGGCCGCTATGTGGTGAACCCCGTCAACGGCGAGAAGGTCCCCGTGTGGGTTGCCGATTATGTCGTTGCCGACTACGGCACCGGCGCCGTCATGGCCGTTCCCTGCGGCGACCAGCGCGATTTTGAGTTCGCCCGCAAGTATGATCTGCCCATCGTGCCGATCATCCTGGATGACGATGACCGTGCTGCCGTCGAGGCCAGCGGCGAGACTATCGATACCTTCCATGCCGAGACCGTCGACTGGGATTGCGCCCACGCTGCCGAGGGCACGCTCGTCCAGTCCGGCAAGTACACCGGCATGCGCGGCGGTAAGCACTCCGAGGGCGAGGCTGCGATCGTGGCCGACCTTGAGGCCATGGGCTGCGGTCGTCGCAAGGTCGAGTTCCGTCTGCGCGACTGGCTCATTTCCCGCCAGCGCTATTGGGGTAACCCCATCCCGGCCATCCACTGCGAGCACTGCGGCATCGTGCCCGTGCCCGAGGATCAGCTGCCGGTGACGCTGCCCGAGAACCTTGACCTGGGCGCCGGCGAGACCCTTGCCGAGTGCAAGGAGTTCTACGAGACCACCTGCCCGGTCTGCGGTCGCCCGGCCAAGCGTGAGACCGATACCATGGACACTTTCACCTGCTCCAGCTGGTATTACCTGCGCTATACCGACCCGCACAACACCGAGCTGCCTTTCTCCCGCGAGGCCGCCGACCGTTGGATGCCCGTCGATAACTACATCGGCGGCATCGAGCACGCCATTTTGCACCTGCTCTACAGCCGCTTCTTTACCAAGGCGCTGCGCGACCTGGGCCTGCTGAGCGTTGACGAGCCCTTCACCAACCTGCTGTGCCAGGGCATGGTCAAGGACGAGAACGGCGACACCATGTCCAAGTCCAAGGGCAATGTCGTCCCCCCGAGCTCGGTCATCGAGCCCTACGGCGCCGACACCATGCGTTTGGCGATCCTGTTTATCGCCCCGCCCGAGAAGGACTTCGACTGGGATCCCAAGGCCGTTGAGGGCGCCAACCGCTTCATCAAGCGCGCCTGGCGTATCGTGTGGCAGCTCGTCCAGTCCGGCGACGCCAACGTGGCCTTTGACAAGTCCGCGCTCGACGAGGTCGCGATGAAGCTCTATCGCGAGCGTCACCGCACCATCGCCAAGTGCACCGAGGACTTCGACCGCGGCCAGTTCAACACCGCGATCTCGGCCGTCATGGAGCTCGTCAATGCGGCGAGCGCCTACCTCAACGCCACCGAGGGTACCGCCCGCGACAAGGCGCTGTGCTACGGCGTGGCTAAGGATATCGTGAGCGTCCTTGCCCCCATCTGCCCGTTCTGGGCCGACGAGCTGTGGCACGAGGCCCTCGGCTGCGAGGGCAACGCCTACACCGCCGCCTGGCCCGAGTTCGACCTGGCCGAGTCCATCGAGGACACGGTACAGATCGTCGTACAGGTGCTCGGCAAGGTCCGTGGCCGCATCGACGTCGCCCGCGACGCCTCCAACGAGGAGATGCAGGCTGCCGCCGAGGAAGCCGTTGCCAAGTGGCTTGAGGGCAAGACGGTCGTCAAGGCCATCTGCGTGCCCGGCAAGCTGGTCAACCTGGTGGTCAAGTAAGCACTGCGCGCTTAGCTGACATGAAAAGGCGGGGGGGGGACGATTCCGTATGGAGTCGCCCCCTTTTTGGTTATGTATACTTGCGACAACACCCAATTATCCATTTCTTGTGGAGAAGCTGTGCGCACGCTGACCTGCAGATTCGTACTGTGCTTGCACGTTTCCGCAGCTATTGGTATAGTTTGCTTGCAAATGAAGTTGTAATTGAAAGAAGTGGGGTTTCGGCCCCGCTTCTTTTTTGTATGGATGGAGGTGCCGCAATGGTCAAGACCAAGACCGAGCAGGCGATCATCGACGCGCTCGAGGCCGTCGCTCCCCAGCACGATGTCGACATCGTCGACGTTGAGCTCGTGGGTGCCACCAAGGCCCCCTGCGTGCGCGTGCGTATCGAGGGTGCCGAGGGTCAGAGCCTGTCGCTCAATGACGTCACGGCCAACACCAAGTGGGTCGGCGATGTGATTGAGGAGCTCGATCCCATCTCTTCGAGCTATACGCTCGAGGTGTCGAGCCCGGGTATGGCGCGCCCGCTGCGCCGCCCGTGCGACTTTGCCCGCTTTGTGGGCGAGAACTGCGAGCTCACCTCCACCGCCACCGAGGGCCGTCGCAAGTACGCCGGCAAGATTGCCGCCGCCACCGAGACGAACGTGACCCTCGAGCTCGAGGACGGCGAGTCCGTTACCCTCGATTTCTCTGATGTTAAAAAGTGCAAGTTGAAGCCCACCTACGACTTCAAGCCCGCGAAGGAAGGAAAGTAAGATGGCAGCATCCGACATGATGTCCGCCCTGATGGAGCTTTGCCAGGAGAAGCACATCGACCAGCTCTACCTGATCGACCGCCTGGAGCAGTCGCTCGCCAAGAGCTATGCCGAGATCCTGCATCTTGAGTGGGGCGCCAAGGTGACCATCGACCGCACCACCGGCAAGATCTACGTCTACCGCCTGGAGCCGATCGACGATTCCATGGACGAGGAGGGCAACTTCACCGAGTTCGAGGAGATCGACGTCACTCCCAAGAACACGAGCCGCATCGCTGCCCAGCACGCCAAGGCCGAGATCAACGCCATCGTGCGCAACTCCGCCCGCGAGCAGATCTACGAGGAGTTCTCCGGCCGCATCGGTGACCTCATCAGCGGTACCGTGCTGCAGTCCACTCCCGACTTCACGATCGTCAAGATTCGCGAGGGCGTCGAGGCCGAGCTTCCGCACTTCGACCAGCGCCGTTACGAGAACGAGCGCAACGAGCGTCCGATGGGCGAGCGCTACCTGCACAACCAGCACATCAAGGCCGTGATCATCGACGTTCGCGACCCCAACTCCAACCTGCAGCCGGTTCGTGGCGAGCACAGCCGTCCGCCGATTGTCATCTCCCGTACGCACCCCGAGCTCATGCGTCGTCTGTTTGAGCAGGAGGTGCCCGAGATCTATGAGGGCACCGTCCAGATCAAGTCGATCGCCCGCGAGCCCGGCCAGCGCTCCAAGGTCGCCGTCCACTCGCTCGACGACCGTCTGGATCCCGTGGGCGCCTGCGTCGGCCCCAAGGGCAGCCGTGTTCGCGCTGTCGTGGGCGAGCTCCGTGGCGAGCGTGTCGACGTCATCCTGTGGGATGCCGATCCGGCCGTCTACGTTGCCAACGCCCTGTCGCCTGCCAAGGTCACCCGCGTCCTTATCGACGAGGAGAAGGCCTACGCCGGCGTTATCGTGCCCGACGACCAGCTGTCCCTCGCCATCGGCAAGGAGGGCCAGAACGCCCGCCTCGCCGCGCGCCTGACCGGCTGGCACATCGACATTAAGTCCGAGACCCTTGCCGCCGACATCCTCAA
>USJB01000113.1 GCA_900554905.1 uncultured Collinsella sp.
AAAATCTCGCGGGGGGGGGGTTGCTCAATGCAATCAAGCCCGAGAGACGATTCGGGCGGAACGCCCTCGCCATAGCGGAAGGGCGGCAACTCAAAACGGCGGCCTAGACGGGTCGAAAACGAAATAACCAAGACAGCGAAGGCGTGCTGCGGCGCGCCTTCTTTCTTCGCGCCCGCCCAAACGGCCAGGCAATCTCACGGCGCTAATACGATGGCGGCACATTCCCCGATAAGGAAGGAGTCCGCATGGACACTGAGGAAGACATGCCGCGCCCCGACGAGCTTCGAGACGGCACCCTGGCCGAGGTCAACGCCCTGCGCGACTTGCTGTCGCAGATCGGCGACCCCGACGCGGCGCACGACGCGGGCGTTATCGACGATGACGAGTACGTGGAGCGGAAGGCGCGAAAGCTCGCCTACACCTCCGCGCTCGCCGCCTACGCCAACGGCGAGGTGCCCGACCTCCCGGCGCTGCTCGAACAGATGCGCGAGCAGGCGTCCCAGCCGACGCAGACCGAGACCAACACGGCGAACATCGACTACCTGCTCATGACCGTGGGAGGTGACCAGTAATGGCTACGAAGAAAACCGTTGAGCATTCCAAGCACTTCGCGAAGGTCAAGAAGTACTACGACAAAGACCTTTGGAGCAAGGCGCGCGTCTATAAGGCTGTCGAGTGCAAATGGATCACCGCCGACGAGTACAAGGAAATCACCGGCGAGGAGTACACGGCCGAATAGGCGGAAGGAGAGCGCCCAGGATGGAAGTGCTCAAGCTTTTTGCGCCTTACGGACCGGCTTGGCTTGGCGGCGTGCTCCTGACGCTCGTTGCGTTCTACTTCGGGAGACAATTTCTTGAGGAGTACAAACGCCAAAACCAGCGGAAGGGCGAGCTCGACCTGAAGCGCGAGGAGCGCAAGCAGGCCGAAGTCGACGAGAGGGCGCAGCGCGACCGCGAGCGGTCCCAAATGGAGGGGCGCATCGCCGCCCAGATGGAGCGCAGCAACACCCTGATTGAAGGAATGAAAACGCTCATGGAGTCGGTTGTCGCGTCAAATGACGTCCTCCACGCGGACTTGGTCCACAGCCAGGCGCGTAGCCAGGGCATGGCCGAGAAGGTCGACCATATCTACGACCGAGTCGACCTCATGTACAACAAGGAGACAGGGAGATAAAGATGACTGATATACAGGCAGGACTCACGGTGCTGACCGTCCTCGTGGTGCCCTATATCGTGCAGGCTATCAAGACGAAGGCGATGACCGGCAATGTCGCCCGCTGGACGGCCATCGCAATATCGGCGCTGTGCGGCGCATTGACGGCCATGGCCGGGGGTATGCCGACTGACCCCACGGCGTGGGTTACGTCCATCTTCGCCGCGGTAGGCGGCGTGCAGGTGGCATATGCAGCCTTCAAGGCGGTCGGCGTGACAGACAAGTGGCTCGACGCGCTGCTTGCCATGGGCACTCCGAAGAAGGACGACTAGGAATGGGCGGCAAGCGCCTCGTGCGCATCGCCGCCGCCATCTCGCTGCTTGCTTTGCTCGCCGCCTTCGCCGACGTGGCGCTTATAGCCTCTAACGTGCCGAAGGTGCCGAAGGAAGAGCCTTTGCCCGTCATCTACGACAAGCCGCTCGACAAGCCCGCCGAGGTGCCCGTCTACCTCCAAGCAGACGAGCGCTGGGGCGGGCTTTCGTATGCGGGCGAAGACCTGGCTGCTGCCGGCTGCGGCCTCACGTGCGCGGCCATGGCGTGGGAATGGCTCTACGGACAGGCATGCACGCCGGTGCAGATGCTGGGCTTCGTTGGCGAATCGTGCCTCACGGACGGCGTGAACGACATGGAAAAGTTCTGCCGTTGGATGAACGCGAACGACCAGGCTTTGGGCTACACGCCTATCCACGACAACGCCGATGACGCCTTGGACGAGGCGGCAAGCGGGTGGATGGTGTTTTGCAGCCTAACGGGCCGGCTGCGCGAAGGCGGCAAGAGCTACGGCGGTCACATCGTCCTGCTCTGCGGGTGGGATGGAACCACGGCAACATTCCACGACCCTTGCGAGGGCATAGTGCGACTGAGCCGCGAACAGTATGAACAAGTGAATTGGGCTTATTTCATAGCTATAGGGAGCGCTGAATAATGAACGGCATCGACATTTCCAACTGGCAGAACGGCATCAACCTCGCGGCTGTCCCGTTCGACTTCGTTATCTGCAAGGCTACCGAGGGCACGCGCTACGTGTCGCCCGACTGCGACCGCCAAATCCAGCAGGCGATCGGTCTTGGCAAGCTCGTCGGCGTGTACCACTACGTCAACGGAGGTGATGCCGAGGCGGAGGCCGAGTACTTCTATGAGCGCTGCAAGGGCTACGTCGGCAAGGCCGCGTTCTTCATCGACTGGGAGGAGCGGGGCAACAAGGCATGGGGCGACACGTCCTACCTCAAGGCCATGGCAGAGCGTTTGGCCGAGCTTCTTGGCGTGAGCGTGGATCGCATCGGTATCTACGCATCCAAGAGCGTGTTCCCGTGGGGCCTCACCGATGCTAAGACGTGGGTGGCGCAGTACGCCGACATGAATCCCACTGGCTACCAGGACGCGCCGTGGCACGAGGGCGCTTACGATTGCGCCATCCGCCAGTACTCCTCTTGCGGGCGCTTGGACGGCTGGGCGGGCAACCTCGACATCAACAAGTGCTATATCTCCCGCGCGGAGTGGGAGGCCATGGTGGGCGGCTCCAACGGCGATCCCGACTCGCTTATCCACGGCATCGACGAGACGCCTGCAGCAGACCTCGCGGCGAAGGTGCTCGCTGGCGAGCTCGGAGACGGCGACGACCGCAAGCACGCGCTGGGCGACCGCTACCAGGAGGTGCAGTCGCTCGTGAACCACATTCTCACGGCATCCGCCGAGGATCTAGCCGCTGAGACCTGGGCGGGCGATTACGGCAACGGCAGCCGCCGCAAGGCTGTTTTGGGGCCGCGCTACGACGAGGTTATGGCGGTCATCAACGGGCAGGCCGAAACCGAGCAGGTGTACGTGGTGCAAAGCGGCGACACCCTTTCCGGAATCGCCTCAAAGTACGGCACGACCTATCAGGATCTCGCCGCCAAGAACGGCATCTCAAACCCGAATCTGATCTATCCCGGCATGCGCCTGGTTGTTTCCTAGGCCGCTCGTGGTATCCTAACGAAAACGATTGTGCCGACTGCGCACACCTCGGTTCGAGGAGATGCGCAAACGGTGCACCAGAAGATTATGACGGCGTCGCGAGAGCGGCGCCGTTTCTGGTTTGTGGGGGCCGTCGGCGGATTCGAGCCGTCGACACCCGCGTCACTCATTTCCCCGCGGGGGAGTTTTCGAATCCGCCCGGGGGCACCAGAGGAATATCGAGCCCGGTACCGCTACGGTGCCGGGTTCTTCTGGTTCAATGCCATGTCAAAAACGAAGCGCCCGCTTGCTGGGGGAGCAAGCGGGCGCCTGTGAGCGAATATGTTTGCGGCGAAAGCCGTGATGAGCGGTGGGGTGGCGACTAGTTGGTCGTACCGGAATCGTCACCCGTGCCCGAGCCAGAGCCAGAGCCCGAGCCAGAAAGTGCGACTGTTAGCGTGATCGTGCTGTCGGTGGACTGCTTGCCGGTGGGGGAGACGCCCGTAACGGTGGCATCCTCGTTACCGCTTACGGGATTGCCGTTCTGGTCACAGAAGCCAATATTATAGAAACCGGCGTTGTTGAGCGCGGTAACGGCGGCGGAAATGCTCTTGCCGTACAGGTTGCCCGGGACGCTGGCCTTGCCGGACTTCTTGGCAATGACGACGGTAATCGTGGCGCCGGGCTTCTGCTTGCCGCTGGGGTTCCAGCTGATCACGGTGCCCTCGGTAACCGAGTCGTTCTCCTGGTAGCTCACGTCGACGCCAAAGCCTGCCATATCGAGGGCGTTGCGCGCCTGGGCCTCGGTCATGTCGGTCAGGTCGGGGACGGACGTGGTATCCGGGCCGCTCGAGACCTTGTACGAGATGGTCGTGCCCTTCGCGACTTCCTTACCGGCTTCGGTGCCCTGCTCAAAGACCTGGCCCTCTTCGGCCTCATTGGCTTCCTCCGAAGCGCTGCCCTTCAGGCCCACGCTTGCCAGTGCGGCCTCGGCCTGGTCCTTGGTCAGGCCGACAAGCCGGGGAACCTCAACCTTCTCGGAGGGCTTGGGGCCCTTGGAGATTACCAGGTTCACCTTGGTGCCCTTGGCCTTCTTGGTGTTGCCGTTGGGGGTCTGCTCGGCGACCTTTCCCTCGTCGACATCGTCGTTGTAGCTTTGGTCGACGGTGCCAACCTCAAGGCCTGCTTCCTTGATCAGCTCAATAGCGGTTTCCTGGTCCTTGCCCAGCACGTCGGGCACCGTGACCTGTTCGCCACTGAACATGCCCGTGGCAAAGGCCACAACCACGCCAATCACGGCGACGGCGGCAATCACGGCGGCGATGATCTTGTTCTTGTTGGATTTGGGCTTTTCGACCTCGTAGGAGCCGGTGGAGCCCGAAACCGAGCTACGGGCGGTATTCTGGCCGCTCACGCCCGAGGCGGGACGCACCATGGCGCGCGTC
>USJB01000114.1 GCA_900554905.1 uncultured Collinsella sp.
CGACGCTGCGCGGGCCGCATTTGGACAATCTGACGTTCAACTTCAAGGGCGCGACCAGAAGGTCAGCGCCCTTTCGTTTCACGCCACCTTGGTGCAAATGCGGCTCGCTCGCTGTCGTGTGCTCAGCCTGCGTCGTTACCATGGTCCATTAGGGACGGAGGAAAACAGATCATTTTCCTTGACTCGCGGAACTAGATTACGATTCCGCAGCAATGGTCGATTTCGTGCTGGATGATCTCGGCGGTGTAGCCCGAGAAGTTTTTGATGCGGTGGACGAAGTTCTCGTCCAAATACTCCACCTTAATGCGGCGATAGCGGGTACAGGGACGCTCGCCGATCAGCGAGAGACATCCTTCGCTCGTCTGATAGGCATTGACCTGCTCAAGAATTTGAGGGTTGTACATCAGGAGTGTCCTGTTGCCGTCCTTTACGCAGATGATGCGTTTGCGCACGCCGATCATGTTGGCGGCGAGGCCCACGCACTCGCGATCATGCTCGTGGAGTGTATCCAGGAGATCCTGCCCGGTTGCGGCATCGTCGGGTCCCGCGTCTTCGGAAGGCAGACGCAAAAAGAACTCGGATTTCATGATGGGCTTAATCATGGCGGGCTCCTCATGTCTCATGCTTTCGTGGACTTTTAATAATAGCGCGGAAGGAAAGCTGTGCGTCCGCGTTACAATCTTTCGATGTTGGACCATGTTGCCAGATTCGTCGTGTACGGCGTCTGGCGTAAGTCTAGGGCTCATTTTTCGCCCTGGACCGTTCCTCTGGGGCGATGCGACTGTCGTTCCAAGAGGAAGGAAATGCATGGGGAGCAAATCTCAGCAACAAGTTCAAGTAACGCCATCGGCCTCTGCGGCGATTCTCGTCGTAATGTATATTGCAGCCTTTGTTGCCGCGTTTAACGAGAACATCATTAACGTGGCGTTGCACGACATTATGGCAGCCTTTTCGGTGGGTGCCACCACGGCACAGTGGCTCGTCTCGGGCTACATGATCGTGACGTCGATTTTTACGGCCATCATGGCCTTCCTGTCCGGTCGTTTCTCGACGCGCAAGCTGCTGTTTTTCGCATGCGGATGCATGGTCGCCGGCGAAGTCCTGTGCCTGGTCGCTCCGTCGTTTAGCGTTTTGCTGCCAAGTCGTATTTTGCAGGCTGCGGGATCGGGCATCTTGTTCCCGCTCATGATGAACGTGGTGCTGTCTTGCGCCCCGCGCGAGAAGCTCGGTTTGTATCTGAGCCTGGGCGGCGCCTGCATTACGCTAGGACCGGCGTTTGGACCCGTGATTAGCGGTCTTATGTGCACGTTATTTGGCTGGAGGGCGGTGTTCGTAGTGCCGCTGGTGGGCGGCATTGTGGTCGCTGCGGCGGGCGTTAAGCTTGTTCAGAATGTCGGAGAGCGCTCGAACACCACGCTTGATATTCTGTCGGTTGTTTTGCTCGCCGCCGGCATTACGGCATTTGTGTATTCCGTAGGCGAGTTCTCGACCAATCTGATTGCCGGCATCGTGGCGCTTTTCGCCGCCATTGTGCTGCTCGGCCTGTTTGCGGCCCGTCAGCTCAAGCTCGAGCATCCGGTGCTTAACGTGCGTCCCATGGCGAGCTTTCGCTTTTGGCCTGCGTGTTTGCTTGTGGTGGTGTCGATGATGACGACGTTCTCGATGAGTGTTTTGTTGCCGCTCTATTTTGAAGGTGCCTACGGCATGACCGCACTTGTTGCGGGCCTGCTCATTTTGCCGGCGATTGCCTGCAACGCCGTGACCTCGATTGTGGGCGGACGCGTGATGGACGCCCGTGGCGCATGGCCGCTGCTGCCGGTCGGTTTTGCCCTGATTGCCGTGGGGCAGACTGCCATCTCGATGACGGCGGCAAGCATGAACATCGGCGTCGTCGTGGCGCTGACCGTTGTGGTGTATGCCGGAGTCGGTTTGGTGCTGAGCCCCTCGCAAACGGCCGGCTTGGAGACGCTACCCGCCGCTGAACATCCTCACGGAACGGCATTGCTTAACACGTGGAATATGATTGCCGCATCGTTTGGCCCGTCGCTGTTTATCGGTCTGCTCTCGAGTTCTGCTGCGACCGCCGGCGCCGCTGGCGCTGCGACAGACGTTGCCCAGGCGATTGGATTTGCAGCTGCCGTGCGTGTAGCGGCTGTAATTGCCGTGGTCGGGTTCGTGGCGTCGCTGGTGTACGCTCGTCGCGAGTCACACATGTCGCATTAATGTGTGCACATAGATTCTGCAGCTAGATTGGATGGCGACACCATAAACTAATGGACGTTTTGCCGAGAGGCATGAATGTTTAAAGCGCAAAGAGTGCGCGACGGGCCCCGCGAATGGGGCGATGATGCCCGAGAGGGCCAAGAAGGAGTCTCATGTCCGAGAACGAAGAGATCATGAACGAGACCGAGAACGAGACCATGGCTGCCGAGGTCGAGGCAGTCGAGACCGTGGAGACCGAAGCTGCCGAGGTTGAGGCCGCTGACGAGGTTTCCGCCGAGGAGGAGGCCGAGGTTGTCGAGGCCGCCGTTGATTACGATGACGAAGAGCTGATGGACAAGATGCAGAAGGCCGCCCGCCTGCTGCGTAGCCGTCGCTTTGCTATTTCTAAGGAGGAGGAGGCCAAGGCCGAGCGCATGGCGAACATCGAGCGCGCCATCAAGCTTCTTGACCTCAAGCCCAAGATGGAGCAGAAGGAAATGTCCGACCTGCTGGGCATGCGCCTCCGTGAGCTCGATGGCCTGATGGCCGAGGCCGAGGCTGCCGATCTGGTCGGCCGCATCGACGACGCCGAGGGCGATATGCGCAAGATCGTCGTCTTCGCTGCCGAGGATGCCGCTGAGGGCCTGGTCGAGCTTGCCAACAAGAAGGAGAAGCTCCTGCCCGAGCTTTCTTACGAGGAGGCCACCGAGCTGATGGCCGCTCTCGATAAGGTTATCGCTCCGCTCGTCGCCATGGGCCTGGACGAGGATCGCGGTCCTCGCGGCGGCCGTGACGACCGTGGTGGCCGTGGCGGCGACCGTGGCGGTCGCGGCGGCTTTGGCGGCAACCGTGGTGGCTATGGCGATCGCGGTGGCAACCGTGGCGGCTTCGGCGGCAACCGTGGTAACGACCGTGGCGGTCGCGGTGGCGATCGTGGCGGCCGCAACGGCGGCGGCTTCCGCGGCAACCGCTTCTAGTTGGGTTACGCGGTTTTACCAAACCGCGTAACTAGTTGACGCTGCGTGCCCACCAGAGCGACAACTTGTCATTCAAAGAGGACGGCATGACCAGAAGGTCTATGCCGTCCTCTTTTCATGTCAATTTGTTCGCTCTGGTGGGCGCTCGCTGTCGGTGCCAAAACATCGGCATTGCCATGATCCAAGGTAGTCATTGGGGACGTTCTTAAACGACTACATAGCATGAGAGTGGATAATCTCCCACTTTGAGCTTGAATGCAGACTCAAACCGGGAGATTATCCACTCTCATTTGCTATGCGTCCGAAAATCCACGCTCGTTTGTTTTCTGCCTACATTTGGAGGAAGAGCTCGTGGAGGTGGGTGTCTTCATCGAGTTCGGGGTGGAAGGTTACGCCGAGCTGGTTGTCTTGGCGGGCGGCGACGATGCGGCCATCGACTTCGGCCAGGGCCTCGGCATCGCCGTGCACCTCAACGATGCGGGGGGCGCGGATAAACGTCAGCGGCACTTCACCGTCGATGCCGGTTACCTGCCCCTTGGTTCGAAAGCTGCCGAGCTGCCTGCCGTAGGCATTGCGCTCGACAAGTACATCCATGGTTGCCAAACGCGGCGTGCCCTTATCGTCATGGGCGGCAAGATCGTGAGCCAGTAGAATCAGGCCGGCGCAGGTGCCCAGGACGGGCATGCCTTCAGCGATACGGGCACGAAGCTCCTCGAGCATGCCGAGCTCGGCAAGCAGCTTTCCTTGAACGGTGGACTCGCCGCCGGGAAGTACCAGACGGTCAAAGTCCTGCTTCAAATCAGCCGCCTGCCTCAGCTCAATACAGTGTGCGCCAAGCTCGGATAGTCTTGCCTCGTGCTCGGCAAAAGCGCCTTGGACCGCCAGCACGGCGACCGTTTGGTCTGCATAATCGCTCATGTGCGATCCTTTCTGCTGGACTAGCGCCCGCGCTCCTCCATGATGATCTCGATCTCGTCGGCGTTGATGCCCACCATGGCCTCGCCCAGGTCCTCCGAAAGCTCGGCGATGAGCTTGGCATCGGTGAAGTTTGCCACGGCCTTGACGATGGCGGCTGCGCGCTTGGCGGGGTCGCCGCTCTTAAAGATGCCCGAGCCGACAAAGACGCCTTCGGCGCCCAGCTGCATCATCAGCGCGGCGTCGGCGGGGGTCGCTACGCCGCCGGCGGCAAAGTTCACAACGGGAAGCTTACCCGTAGCATGGACCTCGCGCACCAGCTCGACCGGAACCTGCAGTTGCTTGGCTGCCTCAAAGAGTTCGTCGTCGCGCAGGGCAACAATGTCGCGGATTTGCTTTTGGATCTTGCGCATGTGGCGCACGGCCTGGACCACGTCGCCCGTGCCCGGCTCGCCCTTGGTGCGAATCATCGTGGC
>USJB01000115.1 GCA_900554905.1 uncultured Collinsella sp.
GGGCTCGGTCGTGCGCGTGAGCCGATAGATGATAAGGTTGGCGGCGATGACCAGCACAAACGTCAGCACCAGCTGAACGGCAATGAGTTTGCCGCCAACCTTCAGGGACGAGACGATCTCGTAGCCGGCCAGGCCAACGTTGACGAGGATGCCGAGCACGGCGAGCCATTTGCTCCCTCTGGAATCGGGGCGTGCCGAGCGCACGAGCATAACGCCCGCGATGCTCGCCGTCAGCTCGAACGGCAGCTCGCCGGCGGCCTCGATAAAGCGACCGTACATGCTGCCGATGTTGAACAGCGCACTCGAGATCTGATAATCAAAGAAGCTGCCCACGCCCAGACAAAGGCACAGGACGGCCGCGATAATAGCGACATCTTTCTTATAGATGTATCCGAACATGCTTTCCTTTCGGTCGGGCGAAGGGTCGACCCGCAACGTGGTGGGGCAAAGATAGCTTTGTCCCATAAATACCCTTACAGGTTGAGCATAAGTGAGCGAAAACGTTCCATTTGTGGCAAGGTGGCCCGAAGGAGGAGGGAAGCGTACTTGCGTACGCGACCGACGAGTGAGGGTCAGATTGCCCAAATGGAGCGTTTGCAGCGTCGACCCGCTAGTCGTCGTCGCTAGCGCCCAGCTGTTGCAGCAGCATGAGTGCCGCGGCCACGGGGCCGGTGCCGTCGCTGGCGTCGAGACCGCGACCCAGGCCGCTGCCCGCGCCGGCACCCGCCTTGTAGGGCACCGACAGTTTGCGGCTCTTGGGGAAGTTCACCGCGCCATAGCGGGTCTTAAGCTCAAAGGCCACCTTCTTGGGCACGTCGACGCCCAAAAACGTGATGCGTCCGCCGCTGAGCGTGACGCTCTCGAGCCCCAGGCGCTCGCCGCGAATACGGATGCGCGCGCGATTGAACAGGTTGAGTCCCGCCAACGGCAGCTCGCCATGCGCGGCCTCGGTCTCTTCCTGTACCTCATCGATGCTCTCCAGGTCCTCGGCCGCTGCGAGCTTACGGTACACGAGCACGCGCTGATCCACCGCCGGCAGGTACTCCTCGGACAAGAAGTAGTCGGCCGGCAGGTTAATACCCACGCTCGCCGCCTCCACGCCGGCGTCGTCATCGCCGCGCGCCTCGGCCACGGCCTGTCCCAGCATCTGCGTAAACAGGTCAAAGCCCACGCTCGACAGGTTACCGTGCTGCTCGGCGCCCATAAGCGAACCGGCGCCGCGGATCTCCAGGTCGCGCATGGCGATGCGCATGCCACTGCCCAGGTCCTGGAACTCGGAAAGTGCGGTCAGGCGCGCCGTGGCCTCCTCGGTGAGCGGCAGCTCGCCCGGGAACATAAAGTACGCGTAGGCCTGCGTGGCAGAACGGCCCACACGGCCCTTGAGCTGGTAGAGCTGCGCCAGACCCAGGCGCTGCGAGTCCTCGATGATGAGCGTGTTGGCGGTCGCGTTGTCGATGCCGCTCTCCACGATGGTCGTGGCGATGAGCACGTCGATCTTTTTGGTCGCGAACTCGATCATCACGTCCTCGACCTCGCGCGGGCTCATCTTGCCGTGCGCCACACCCACGCGCGCCTCGGGCGCGGCCTCGTGCACGCGCGCCACGGCATCGTCGATGGTCTTGACGCGGTTGGACACGTAATACACCTGACCGCCGCGACCCACCTCCAGGCGAATCGCCGCACTCACCACGTCGGGGTCGTACTCCCCCACGTGCACGATCACGGGACGACGCCCAGTCGGCGGCGTGGTGATCAGGCTCATGTCGCGCACGCCGCTCGTGGCCATCTGCATGGTTCGCGGAATAGGCGTTGCCGAAAGCGTGAGCACGTCGATTTGCTCGCGCAGGTTTTTGAGCTGCTCCTTGTGCTGCACGCCAAATCGCTGCTCCTCGTCGATAATCACCAGGCCCAGGTTCTTGGGGTTCACATCGGCCGAAAGCAGGCGGTGCGTGCCGATGAGCACATCGATCGTGCCCTCGGCAAACGCCTTGAGCGCGCGCTTTTGCTGCGCCGGCGTGCGGAAGCGACTGAGCACCTCGACCTCAAGGCCAAACGGGGCAAAGCGCTCAAAGAAGGTCTCGTAGTGCTGCTGGGCCAGAATGGTTGTGGGGCAGAGCACCATGACCTGACGGCCGGAGTCCACGCACTTAAACGCCGCGCGCAGGGCAACCTCGGTCTTGCCGAAACCCACGTCGCCGCACAGCAGGCGGTCCATAGGCTTGGGCGCCTCCATGTCGGCCTTGATGTCGGCGATAGCCTCCAGCTGGTCGCGCGTCTCGTCGTAAGGGAAGCTCTCCTCCATCTCGATCTGCTCGGGCGTATCGGGCGGACAGGCGATACCGGTAATCGACGAGCGGCGCGTATACAGGTCGACCAGGTCAAACGCCAGCTTTTTGGCATTCTTGCGCGCCTTGTTGGTGGCCCGCGTCCAGTCGGCGGTGTTGAGCCTGGTCAAGCGCGGTTTATCGCCGTCGGGACCAACGTAGCGCGTAATGCGGTCAACCTGCTCCAGCGGCACGTAGAGCTTGTCGCCATCGGCATATTCCAGCAAAAAGTAGTCGCGTTCCTTGCCGCCCACTTCCTGACGCGCGATCTCGCTAAAGAGCGCGATGCCGTGGGTAGCGTGCACCACGTAGTCGCCCGGCTTAAACGGGAAGGTGATCTGCGTAATGTCAACCTTGCGGCGGCTGCGCGCGCGGTTGGCATCCATGCGGGCGTTGAGGTCGGCGATCGAGAGCACGGCCAGATTGGCATCGGGCACCACCACGCCCTGCGGCAGGGCAGCGTCCACAAAGGTCACGCGCCCGCGCGAGATGGTGGGCACGGCGGCGCCGGCGGCAGCCTGCGCGGCGCCCGCCTCGAGCGCATCGGCGCGACGCTCGCGAATGGAAGCACGGGCCTCCTGGCGTGCGGCACGGCCGGCGGAATCCGCCGCTGCCACGCGCACGCGGTCGCCGATAGCGCCGGCGTTTTCGGGCGCCGCGGTCAGCGATTCCTCAAAGGTAATGCCCTCGTCACCAAAGGTGAGCTCCATCGACTCGCGCGCACCGCGATCGGGAATGGCAAACACGCAGGCATAGCGCTTGCCCACGACCTCCTGGATGCGCGTCATAAAACGGTTGTCCGAGCCTGCAATGGCAGGCTGCTCAATCTTGAGCTCGGCCGTCACCGCACCGCCGGCACGGATGAGGCTCACATAGTTCAGGCGTTGCTGGGAACCAAAGTCGAGTTGCTGGGCACGCACGTACAGGCCGTCCAGGCGGTCGACCCCCGCCTCGCCGGCACGGGCCTCGATATCCTCGTAGGCGCGCAGGCAATCGTCGAACAGTGAGCGCGGCTCGGACAGAACCACGAGTGCCTTGCCGCTCACGTGCGCCAACGGGCTTACGGTCTGGCCGTACATCACCGGCAAAAAGCGGTCGAGCTCAGGCGTGACGATGCGCGCATCCACCATCTCGAGCAGCGCCGCCAACTTGCTGTCGTCCTGGCTGGCGCGGTAGAGCGCCACATGCATGTTGTGGACGGCCTCGTCGGTAAGCGCCAGCTCACGGCACGGGAAGATCTCGATGCTGTCCTCGTTGCCGATGGTCTGGCCCGTGGAGCTCACCATGCGGCGGATGCGGTCGATCTCGTCGCCAAAGAACTCAATGCGCACGGGCGCTTTTTCCTGCGCGGGAAACACCTCGACGGTGTCGCCGTGCACACGGAACAGGCCGGGCGCGTCGGCGGCGCCGGCATTGGTGTAGCCCATACCCACCAAGCGCTGCGGCACCTCGTCAAAAGGAATCTCCTCGCCCACCGCGAAGGTCGTGGACTCCCAGTAGCGGCTCTCGACTGGCGGCACGCAACGCAGCAGCGCGCGGGCCGAGGCGACCATGATGCAGTTGTCCCCGCGTACGATGCGCCCGAGCGCCTCGCAGCGCTGGGCTACCACGGCGTCGTCGGGCGCCTGCTCGCGCCAAGGGTAGTCCTTGCGCTCGGGAAAGCGGCACACGTGCGCCAGGCCCACATAGGCGGCCAGACTGCGTGCGGCGCGATCGGCCGCATCCTCGCCACTCACGATGTAGACCGTGGGGCGCGGACGACGCGCAAACTGGGCGGCGGCCATAAGCGTTCGGCCCGACTGAGACACGGCCAGCGTCACGTCCTCGCCAGCATCGAGCCCGGCCTCGACGGTCTGCAGCGCCTCGGCAGTGTAGAGCTGCGCGGCTATACGGTGAATGAGCATGCTGTTCCTCCGGCATCGCAACGCCAAAAGCCCGCCGGGGCAAGCTCGGCGGGTCGTTCGTCAAATTCGTTGCCTGTCATGGTAGCGCATGGAGAGGACTCCGGCTCAAGGGCAAACCCAGCCCCGCAAAAAACGCCAGACGAAGATGCGTTCCGCCCTACCCCGCTACGCGCACGCTGGGGCACAAATCTGCCAGCGGACACTCGTCACACTTGGGTTTGCGGGCGTCGCAGATCTCGCGGCCAAAGGTAATCCACTGGTGGTTGACCGACTCCCAATACT
>USJB01000116.1 GCA_900554905.1 uncultured Collinsella sp.
GGCCGCCGCTGGGACCAGAGCCCGCAACAGCCGCGCGCCCCCACATCAGCCCAGCGGCCTCAACCAATAACGGCCCCATCGTAGGCCGCCTGCAGCAGCGTCACCGCAGGCGGGGGCCGGGCTTAGTTTTCAGAACACTCCGCAGACCAGTGTGGCGCCTTGTCCGCGGCTCCGAAGGAGCAGGACAAGGCGCCACACATGGTCGAGGACGTTCTGAAAACTAAGCCCGGCCCCCGCCGGACAGGTCAACCTACTCGCAGAGCAGCTTGGCGATCTGGACGGCGTTGGTTGCCGCGCCCTTACGGATTTGGTCACCGCAGCACCAGAAGGTGATACCGCGCGCGGCCTCGGGGTTCGAGATGTCGCGACGCACGCGGCCGACCCAAATCAGGTCCTGGTCGGACGTATCCATCGGCATGGGGAAGCGGTCGTGTGCATCCTCGGTAACCATATCGTCAACCAGCTTGACGCCGGGAGCGGCAGCCAGCGCAGCACGGGCCTCTTCCACCGTAATATCGCGCTCAAACTCGAGCGTAATGCTCTCGGAGTGCGAACGCAGCACGGGCACGCGCACGCAGGTGCAGTTCACGCGCAGCTCGGGCAGATGCATGATCTTGCGGCCCTCGTTTTGCAACTTCATCTCCTCGGAGGTAAAGCCCTCCTCCTTGACGCCGCCAATCTGCGGAATCAGGTTGCTCGCCAGCTGAGCGGCAAACGCGCGCGGCTCGGGAATCTCCTCGCCACGGCCCAGGGCGGCCAGCTGAGCCTCGAGCTCGGCCATACCGGGGGCACCGGCGCCCGAAGCCGCCTGATACGTCGAAACGATCATACGCTTCACGCCGGCGAGCTGGTGCAGCGGCCACGTGGGAACCAGGCCGATGATGGTCGCGCAGTTGGGATTGGCGATAAGGCCGTGATGCCACTTGATATCGTCGGCATTGATCTCGGGCACGACCAGCGGAACCTCGGGATCCATGCGGAAGGCATGGCTGTTGTCGACCACGACGGCGCCGCGCTTGACGGCCTCGGGCAGCAGCTCCTTCGCGATGTCGTCGCCGGCGGCGCCAAGCACGATGTCACAGCCCTCAAAGGCCTCGGGACAAGCCTCTTCGATCACGATTTGCTCGCCGCGGAACTCAACGGTCTTGCCCGCGGAGCGTGCGCTTGCCAACAGCTTGAGCTTGCCGACCGGGAACTCCTGCTCGTTGAGGCACTCGAGCATCTGGGTGCCCACGGCTCCCGTCGCGCCCAAAATAGCAACCGTGTACTGTTTCATGCTTCCCCCTTTAAAGGTTGTGGCTTTTGCCCGCACGCCGAGCAGGCCGATTATTGTTGCCAGTTTATACAAGAACAGGGCGGGCATGAAATCCGCCCCGTCGAAACGAAACCGAAACGAAACGCCCCGCCATAGATTTTTGAGGCAAGTCCAAAAATCTACTGGGATAGCAGCTACTTGTGGAGCGCGACCAGAGCGGGATCGACCGGCGCGGGAGCCTCCAGATCGGAGACCTTCACAATGCCGTTCTCGTCGGAGAAGGCGCGGTAAATGGTCTGAATCGCCAGATCAAAGTCCTTCTCCTCCACACCGATGATGATATTGATCTCGTCGCAGCTCTGCGAAATCATACGCACGCTCACGCCAGCCTGGCCAAGCATGCCAAACAGGTGGCCCGAGATGCCGGCACGACCGCGCAGGTTACGGCCGACGGTCGCGATAAGTGCCAGACCCTCGACAACCTCGATCTCGAGCGGCTCGACCTCCTGCTGAATGTCGCCCACGAGCGAGTACAGTGAATCGTGAACGTCCCGCTCCTGCACCACGGCGCCAAAGCGGTCGACACCGGTGGGCATGTGCTCGACGGAAACGTCATAGCGCTCGAACACCGAAAGCGCACGGCGCATAAAGCCGACGCGAGGCTTGGTGCGGTCGCGGGCGACGTTGATGGCGACAAAACCGCGCTTGCCGGTCACGCCGGTAATGATGGGCTCTGCCTCGCCCTCGTCAGCCGTCTCGCTAATGATGGTGCCGGGGTCCTGTGGCGCATTGGTGTTCTTGATGACCAGCGGAATGCCGGCCTCGCGCACGGGGAACACGGCCTCCTCGTGCAGGACGCTTGCGCCCATGTACGAAAGCTCGCGCAGCTCCTCGTAGGTAACGCGCGCAATGGGCTGAGCCTCGGGCACAATGCGAGGATCGGCAGAATAGAAGCCCGAGACGTCGGTCCAGTTCTCATACAGATCGGCGCCCAGGCACTTAGCCAAGATCGAGCCCGAGATATCGCCGCCGCCACGATCGAGCAGCTTGATCTGGCCCTCACGCGTCGCGCCGTAGAAACCGGGCATAACAAAGCCGCCCTGCTGACCGTACTCCTGCACCAGCTCGGAGGTGCGGTTCATGCTGAGCGTACCGTCGTGATGGAACGCAACGACCGTCGCGGCATCCAGGAACGGCAGGCCCAGGTACTCGGCCATCAGGCGGGCGGTAAAGTACTCGCCACGGCTCACAAGCTCCTCGGTGGAGTAGCCGCCCGAGCGGGCGCGCTCGGCAAAGGCCGCGAACTCCTCGCGGATGGGATAGGTAAGCTCCAGCTCGTCAGCAATATCAAAATAGCGCTGGCCAATGTCCTCGAGCAACTCCTCGCACGACACGTGATACTTAACGTGCGCGTTAACCAGGTAGAGCAGGTCGGTCACCTTGGTGTCGCCCTTAAAGCGGCGACCGCAGGCAGAAACCACCACAAAACGGCGGGCAGGGTCGGCATCGACGATGGCCTTGATCTTCTTGAAGTGTTCGGCGTCGGCGACCGACGAGCCGCCAAACTTGGCAATCTTAATCATGGGCTGGAGGTTACCTTTCTAAAAGCCTCTGCGAACCTATTTTGCGTGCTCTGATACCATGGTTTCACCGATTGGGACCAAGGCATCCGAGGAGCAGTGTTATATGGGAACTTATCATAGTACACGAGGACGCACTTTATCGTGCTCAAGTAAGGTGGCAATCCGTACCGGCATCGCTCCCGACGGGGGTTTGTTTGTCTCGGACGAGCTCGGCACCCAGCAGGTCGATATCAGCTCGCTTGCAGATAAATCGTACTTTGAAATCGCTCAAGATGTGTTGGGAATGTTACTGAATGATTACACGGCCGAAGAAATTTCGGCGTGTGTCGACGAGGCATACCGCGGCACGTTCGCGAGTGAAGAGGTTACGCCGCTCGTCAAACTCGACGCTGCGCCGGGCGCTGACGCCCCTCAGACCTATGTGATGGAGCTCTTTGGCGGCCCCACGAGTGCCTTTAAGGACGTCGCCCTGCAGATGCTCCCCCGCTTGATGGCCCGCACTTCCGCCAAGGACGGCGGCGCCGAGCGCATCATGATCGTCACCGCCACGTCGGGCGACACGGGCAAGGCTGCGCTCGCCGGTTTTGCCGACGCTCCGGGCACGGGCATCACCGTCTTTTATCCCGAGGGCAAGGTTAGCCGCGTCCAGAACCTGCAGATGTCCACGCAGGAGGGCGACAACGTCGCCGTCTGCGGCATCCGCGGCAACTTCGACGATGCCCAGAGTGCCGTCAAGCGCATCTTTGCCGATAAGGAGCTTGCCGAGCGCCTGGAAGCCGCCGGCACGGTGCTTTCGAGCGCCAACTCTATCAATGTCGGCCGTCTGGTACCGCAGGTCGTCTACTACTTTGCCGCCTATGCGCAGCTGCTGCGCGCCGGCGCTATCGAGGCTGGCGACGCCGTAGAGTTCTGTGTGCCCACCGGCAACTTTGGCGATATCTTGGCCGGCTACTACGCCAAGCGCATGGGCCTGCCCGTCGCCAAGCTCATCGTCGCGAGCGACAAGAACAACGTGCTGGCCGACTTCCTGACCACCGGCGTCTACGACCGTAACCGCCCGTTCTTCACGACCATCTCGCCGTCGATGGACATCCTCATCAGCTCCAACCTCGAGCGCATGCTCTACTTCCTGTCCGACGGCGACTGCGAGCTCGTTGCCGGCCTTATGGAGCAGCTTGCCCAGACGGGTCGCTACGAGGTTCCCGCCGAGCTGCTGGCCAAGATCCAGAGCGTGTTTGGCTGCAGCTGGGCCAGCGAGGACGAGGTCCGTGCTGCCATCAAGAGCTGCTGGGATGCGAACGGCTACGTGATCGACCCGCACACCGCCTGCGGCTATCACGTCTTTGAAAAGGTCGCTCCCGCCGAGGGCGCCAAGGCTCGCGTGCTGCTTTCGACCGCCAGCCCCTACAAGTTCCCGCGCGCCTGCTGCCACGCCCTGGGCCTCGACGTTCCCGAGGATGATTTTGAGGCTATGCGTGTACTCGAGCAGGCCACCAACACGGTCGCCCCGACCCAGCTCGCCGAACTCGAATCCAAGCCCGTCCGTTTCGAAGACGTCTGCGACGTAGCCGACATGGCCAACTACGTAGAGCAGGCTGCAAAAAAGATGGCTACCAACTAAACCCTTACTAGGCGCCGGCGAAAGCC
>USJB01000117.1 GCA_900554905.1 uncultured Collinsella sp.
AATGGAGGACAGGTTCCTTGTCGGCTATAACCAGCTGTTCGACTATGCCGTAGGTAACTGCGATAACCATCTAAAGAACTGGTCGCTCGTATGGGACGAAAGTTGGAAGCAGGTGAGGTTGGCGCCGCTCTACGACGTGCTGTGTACAACGGTTTATCCCAGCCTCGTTCGTGAGATGGGCGTCTCGTTTGGTGGGAGCCGCAAGATTGACGACGTAACGCGCGGGTCGGTGATGAGCCAAATGATTGGGGCGGGTTTGCCCGGGGGAATTGTTGCCGGAATGATTGCTGATACCTGCAATGAGGTTCCAGACGCGCTAAGAGATGCCGCGCGCGGTCTCAAAGAAGAGGGTTTTTCCGAGGCGGAGGTAATGTTCGAGAAGATCATTCCAGAAGTGCAAGCTCGTCTAAGCAGGATCGCCTTATAACAAAAAAGCGCCGCCCCAAACAAAAACGTGCCGCCCCAAACGGGGTGGCACGCTATTTTTCTTATCAGCCAACTCGCTGAAGTAAGGCTGCGAAGGCCGCGGGGCCGGGAGGGGTTTCCTAAGGGCACATCCCGCAGCCGCAACGCGGCGAGGACGTGCCCGTGGAAACCCCGCAGGCCTTGCGCCGGCGGGAAGGAACCTACTTCACGACCAAAATGTCGCAGTCCGTATTGCGCAGCAGGAACGTTGAAATCGAGCCCAGTAGCGCGTACTTAATTGAGGACAGGCCGCGGGCGCCGCAGAGCACCAGATCGGGCTTGACCACGTCGAGCATCTCATCCTTAAGCGTCTCACGAATGCGGCCGGTACGAATCATGACCTCGACCTCGGGAATGTCGGGATTGGCCTTGGCCTCCTCGAGCTGCTTGGCGATGGAGTTGTTAAAGGCCTCCTCCAAGCCGTTGACCAGGTCGACCGGATAGGAACCGGCGCTCTCGAGCGCAGTGGAGTCGATGACGTGGCCGATGATCAGCTTAGCGCCGTTGTTCGCGGCGACCTTGATGGCGCGTGCGAGCACAAAATCCTGCTGCTCAGTACCGTCGAGTGAAACAAATACCTTGGTATAGCCCTCGTTCATGGTTTCCTCCTTGGTCTATCGCACGGGCGTGGGGCTCGTGCGTCGGGCGGGCGCGGGCGCGTTGGCCGCCGGACACTTTATCTTGTTGCAGTTATACCCAAGGATTTCGGTTTGACCGCTCGCAATTCTGTGAACGGGCGAGTTTTTTGGTAAGAGCAGGCGCGGTCGCACCGCCAACGGTTGATAATGGGACCTCGCCCGCATCGTCCGCAGAACATCTACCGGCGGGTGTCTAACGAGGGGGTCCCTTTGGATATCATCGAGCTTCTAAAATCTGCCTTCATGGGCCTGGTCGAGGGCATCACCGAATGGCTGCCTGTTTCGTCGACCGGTCACATGATCTTGGTGGACGAGTTCGTCAAGATGAACGTGAGCGAGACGTTCTGGAATATGTTCCTGGTCGTGATTCAGCTTGGCGCCATTTTGGCCGTCTGCGTCCTGTTCTTCTACGACCTTAACCCGTTTTCTCCCAGCAAGGGCAAGGAAGGCCGCCGCGACACCTGGGTGCTGTGGGGCAAGATTGTGCTCGGCTGCATTCCCGCCGCGGCGATCGGTCTGCCGCTCAACGACTGGATGGAGGAGCATTTCTACAATGCTCCCGTCGTGGCGCTGGCGCTCATTGTGTACGGCGTGCTGTTTATCGTGATTGAGAACTGGCGCGCGAACAAGCGCGAGGAAATGGTCGTTGCCGGTTCGTTTGGTTCGCGTGCCGTGGTGGTGGGCGGACGCCCCGCCGGCGCGCATTTTGCCGCGCCCGCTGCGGCTGCCGCTTCAGACGATGACGATAACCTTGACTTTGGCTCCATCACTACGCTCGAGGATCTGAGCTGGAAGACCGCACTGGGCATCGGTTGCTTCCAGGTGCTTTCGCTGATTCCGGGCACATCGCGCTCCGGCTCCACCATCATCGGTGGCCTGCTTTTGGGCTGCACGCGTTCGGTGGCGTCCAAGTTTACGTTCTTCCTGGCCATCCCAGTCATGTTTGGCGCGAGTGCGCTCAAGCTGGTCAAGTACTTCATCAAGGGCGGCACGTTCGGCGCCAACGAGGTCGCTATCTTGGGCGTGGGCTGCGTTGTGGCCTTTGTGGTTTCGCTCATCGCCATCAAGTGGCTCATGGGCTTCGTCCGCCGTCACGACTTTAAGTGCTTCGGTGTTTACCGCATCATCCTGGGCATCGTGGTGCTCGCATACTTCTTTGTCTTGGAGCCGATGCTCGGCCTCTAACTTAGTTGACGCTGCGCGGCGGCCAGGGCGACAACTTGTCATTCAAAGGGGGTGGCATGACCAAAAGGTCTATGCCGCCCTCTTTTCATGCCAATTTGTTCGCCTTGGCCGCCGCTCGCTGCTGCTGCCATGACATCGGCGGTTTCGTGATTGTCAATAGATTGGTGCAGACTAACCTGACCCCATTGCACCAAATTCGCTGGGGTGGGCCTGACGGCGGCGCACGGAGTCGTGGTGTGATTTGCGTCGGTGTCCGCGCGGCTCGGTATACTGGTACGGCTCAAACTATGGCGCTGCCCGCAGGCGCGCCGTCCGTCAGATGAGGAGTCGCCCATGACCCAGCCCCTGCCCTGGGAAAAGAACACTGCGGTACCCGTGCCGCTCGATGCGTACACCGCCCCCGCCGCGCCGGAACCCGAGCTCGTTCCGCTCGACATCTACGACGCCCCGGCTCCGGCGCCCAAACCCGCCAAGCCGCTCGTCGACATCGACAGCCTTAATCCCGCTCAGCGCGAGGCGGTCCTGACCACCGAGGGCCCGCTGCTGGTGCTCGCCGGTGCTGGCTCGGGCAAGACCCGCGTCTTGACCTTCCGCATCGCACATATGCTCGGCGACCTGGGCGTTAAGCCCTGGCAGATCCTTGCCATCACGTTTACCAACAAGGCCGCGGCCGAGATGCGTGAGCGTCTGGCGGCACTCATTCCCAGCGGCACCCGCGGCATGTGGGTGTGCACCTTCCATGCCATGTGCGTGCGTATGCTGCGCGAGGACGCCGACCTGCTGGGATACACCGGGCAGTTCACCATCTACGATGACGATGACTCAAAGCGCATGGTGCGCGACATTATGCAGGCGCTCGGCATTGAGCAAAAGCAGTTCCCCATCAACATGATCCGCAGCAAGATCAGCTCGGCCAAAAACGCCATGATCGGCCCCGAGGACATGCTCAAATCCGCCGACAGCCCCAACGACAAAAAGGCCGCGCAGGTCTACCTGGAGCTGGAACGCCGCCTGCGCGCCGCCAACGCGATGGACTTCGACGACCTGCTCGTGCGCACGCTCGAGCTGCTGCGCACCCGCCCCGAGGTGCTCGATAAGTACCAAGAGCGCTTCCGCTACATTAGCGTCGACGAGTATCAGGACACCAACCACGTCCAGTACGAGATCGCCAACCTGCTGGCCGCCAAGTACCAAAACCTCATGGTCGTGGGCGACGACGACCAGTCCATTTATAGCTGGCGTGGCGCCGACATCACCAATATCCTGGACTTTGAGAAGGACTTTAAAGACTGCAAGACCGTCAAGCTGGAGCAGAACTATCGCTCTACGGGCCATATCCTGAGCGCCGCCAACGCCGTGGTGCGTCACAACTCGCAGCGCAAGGACAAGCGCCTGTTTACGGCCGAGGGCGATGGTGAGAAGATCCAGGCCTTCCAGGCGAGCGACGAGCGCGACGAGGGCCGCTGGATTGCCGGCGAGATCGAAAAGCTGCACTCCAAGGGCACGAGTTACGACGACATCGCCGTGTTCTACCGCACCAACGCCCAGTCGCGCATTCTCGAAGATATGTTCCTGCGCGCGGGCGTGCCCTACAAGATCGTGGGCGGCACGCGATTCTTCGACCGTGCCGAGATCCGCGACGTCATGGCTTACCTCAAGATGATCGTGAACCCGGCAGACGAGATGAGCGTCAAGCGCGTCATCAACACGCCGCGCCGCGGCATCGGCTCCACCTCGATCCAAAAGATTGAGCAGCTGGCACGCGACAACCGCTGCTCGTTCTTCCAGGCCTGCGAGATCGCGTGCGCCGAGACCGGCATGTTTAGCGCCAAGGTGCGCAATGGCCTGTCGAGCTTTGTGTCGCTGGTGCGCGAGGGCCGCCGCATGGACGGCGAGCTCAAGGACGTCGTCGAGATGATTGTCGACAAGACGGGTCTGCTGCAGGCCTTCCGCGCCGAGGGCACCATGGAGTCCGAGAGCCGCGCCGAGAACATCCAGGAATTCCTGGGCGTCGCTGCCGAATTTGAGGAGACGCACGAGGATATCGAGGGCACGCTCGAGAGCCTAGAAGAGCTGCGCGCGGCCGGTGTTGCCGATGTGCCGGCCGGCGCTGAGCCCGAGCCCGTTGTGGTGAGTGCGCCCGCGCCCGAGCCGGGGCCGTCCGCCCCGGCATCCTCGTTTGA
>USJB01000118.1 GCA_900554905.1 uncultured Collinsella sp.
GATCGTAACTTCCACAAGCGTTTACGTCGGACGTGACGGAAACCTGCTTGAGGAGGAGCCGAAGAACTGCCAGGTATTAAAGATCAACAATCCAATCCTGACCAATACCGATATGCTGAAGATCAAGAACATGAAAGTCGAAGGCTTCAAGGCAGTGACCGTTCCGATCACCTACTACAAGAGCGCACCGCTTGACCGTGCGATGGACCGCCTTTTCGTCGAGGTTGACCGTGCACACCGGGCAGGAGCCAACATCCTGATTCTTTCTGACCGCGGCGTCGATGAGAACCATGTGGCGATTCCATCCCTCCTGGCTGTATCTGCGGTTCATCAGCATCTGGTAAAAACGAAAAAGAGAACTTCTCTTGCGATTATTCTGGAGTCCGGTGAGCCGCGCGAGGTGCACCATTTCGCAACACTGCTCGGTTACGGTGCCTGCGCAATCAACCCGTATCTGGCACTCGACACAATCCATGAGCTGATCGAAGAGGGCATGATCAAGAAAGATTACTACGCAGCCGTTGAAGATTACAACCACGCGGTCATCTCTGGTATCGTAAAAATCGCAGCGAAGATGGGTATCTCCACGATCCAGTCGTATCAGGGTTCCCAGATCTTCGAGGCCATCGGTATCTCAGCAGATGTCATCGACAAATACTTCACCGGCACGGTGAGCCGTGTGGGCGGTATGGGTGTCGAGGACGTTGAGCGCGAGCAAAACGAGCGCTACGACGCCGCGCTCGCTATCCTTAAGAGCCCGGCTCCCGATCAACTGCCCACGCTGGGTCTGACCAAGTGGCGCCCGCTCGGTGGCGAGGATCACCTGATCGACCCTCAGACCGTCTACCTGCTGCAGACTGCCTGCCGCGAGGACAGCTACGACACCTTTAAGGAGTACAGCGCCCGCCTGCACCGCACCGGCCGTGCCGTGCGCCTGCGCGACCTGCTGGACTTTAATGCCAACGGTCGCACGCCGGTTTCGCTCGACGAGGTGGAGCCCGCGCTCAACATCGTCCGCCGCTTTAACACCGGCGCCATGTCGTACGGCTCCATCAGCAAGGAGGCACACGAGTGCATGGCCATCGCCATGAACCGCCTGCACGGCCGTTCCAACTCCGGCGAGGGCGGCGAGGATCCGCGTCGCGAGACCCCGCTGGCTAACGGAGACTCCAAGAACTCCGCCATCAAGCAGGTAGCAAGTGCGCGCTTTGGCGTGACGAGCCGCTATCTTTGCAGCGCCTTTGAGATTCAGATCAAGATGGCCCAGGGCGCCAAGCCCGGCGAGGGTGGCCACCTGCCCGGCAAGAAGGTCTACCCCTGGATCGCCGAGGTCCGTCAGTCCACGCCCGGCATCGGCCTGATCTCGCCTCCGCCGCACCACGATATTTACTCCATTGAGGACCTGGCAGAGCTTATCTTCGATCTTAAGAACGCCAACCCCGGTGCGCGCGTGTCGGTCAAGCTGGTCAGCGAGGCCGGTGTCGGCACCATCGCCACCGGTGTGGCCAAGGGCGCTGCCGACAAGATCTTGATCTCTGGTCACAATGGCGGTTCGGGTGCCGCTGCGCGCGACTCTATCTGGCATGCGGGTCTGCCGTTGGAGCTTGGCCTCGCCGAGGCTCAGCAGACGCTGCTGCAAAACGGCCTGCGCTCGCGCGTGGTGCTCGAGGCCGACGGCAAGCTCATGGACGGCACCGATGTTGCCGTCGCCTGCTTGCTGGGCGCCGAGGAGTTTGGTTTTGCGACCATGCCGCTCATCTCCATGGGCTGCCTCATGCAACGCGACTGTCAGCAGGATACCTGCCCGGCCGGCATCGCCACGCAAAACTGTCGCCTGCGTCGCGGCTTCCGCGGCAAGCCCGAGCACGTCGAGCACTTTATGCTCTTTGTTGCCGAGCAGCTGCGCGAGGTCATGGCGAGCCTGGGCTTCCGCACCGTCGACGAGATGGTCGGCCATCCCGAGTGCTTGCGTCAGATCGAGGTCCCGGGCAACCGCAAGGCTAACCTGCTGGATCTGTCGCCCGTGCTGGCAAGCGCGACCTGTGAGTTTGGTGCCCACATCCCGGGTGCCGACGGTCGTCACTTCCTGCCGCAGATGGCTGCCGACAGCGAGCTCGACAAGACGCTCGACTCCACGTTGTTTGTGCCCTATACGGCCGATGCCCGTGCGCACCTGCGTCCGATTCGCTTCCGCGCCGATATCGCCAACGTCAACCGCTGCGTGGGCACCATCTTGGGCAACGCGGTGACCAGAGCACATCCCGAGGGCCTGCCCGCCGGCTCCATCACCATCGATTGCGATGGTTCGGCCGGTCAGAGCTTTGGCGCCTTCCTGCCGCGCGGCATTACGCTCAACGTGTGCGGCGACGCCAACGACTACTTTGGCAAGGGCCTTTCGGGCGGCGAGGTGTCGGTGCGCCCCAACCCGCATGCGACCTACAAGTTCGACGAGAACATCATCGTGGGCAACGTTGCGTTCTTTGGTGCCACGAGCGGCCGCGGCTTCATTAACGGTCTTGCCGGCCAGCGTTTTGCCGTGCGTAACTCCGGTGCCACCGTGGTGGTCGAGGGCTGCGGCAACCATGGCTGCGAATACATGACGGGCGGTCTGGCACTCATCCTGGGCGAGGTCGGGCAGAACTTCGCCGCTGGCATGACAGGTGGCGTGGCCTACGTCTTTGACCAGTACGGCACACTCGGTGCCCGCGTGAACCACGAGAGCGTGGAGCTCAAGGCCCCGACGGCCGACGAGCTGGCGCAGATTCGCGCGCTCATCCAAGAGCACGTGGACGCGACGCAGAGCCCGCGCGGCATTAAGCTGCTCTACAGCTTTGAGACGATGAGCAAGCACTTTGTGAAGGTCATTCCAACCGAGTACGAGCGCGTGTTGGCGATTGTCGCCGCCGCCGAGGCCGTCGGCAAGACGCATGAGCAGGCCGAGGAGCTGGCGTTTGACATTGTGACCGGTCGCGCGAGCGCCGCGGATGTCGCTCGCTTTGATGTCGCGGGCGGTGCCGCGGACGCTGCGTCCGTGGCTGCCAGCTCTGTTGCTTCGACCAAGAAGGAGGCGTAAGTGCCATGGGTAAGCCCGGTGCTTTTCTTGATATCGATCGCGTGACCCATGAGCTGCGCCCCGTGGAGGAGCGCAGCCATGATTTTGATCCGCTGTACGTGGTGCTCGATGACGATGCGCGTCGCGCCCAGGCGAGCCGCTGCATGATGTGCGGCGTGGCGTTTTGCCAGATGGGCGCGAGCTTTGGCAAGGCACGTCCGAGCGGCTGTCCGCTGCGCAACCTGATTCCCGAGTGGAACGAGCTGGTGTACCGCGGCCGTTGGGACGAGGCTGCCGAGCGCCTGTCACTCACCTCGCCCATGCCCGAGTTCACGAGTCGCGTGTGCCCGGCGCTGTGCGAGGCCGCGTGCAACCTGGGTTCGGTCGATGGCCAACCCACGACGATCCATGACAACGAGCGTGCGATCAGCGACCATGAGTGGGCAAATGGCGGTCCACGCCGCTTTGAGCCGGCAGGGGAGGATGCGCCCACGGTCGCTGTGATTGGCTCTGGCCCGGCTGGCCTGGTGGCTGCATGGGAGCTTGCACGTCGCGGTGCCCGTGTGACGGTATTTGAGCGTGACGACCGCCCGGGCGGCCTGCTCATGTACGGCATTCCCAACATGAAGCTCGAGAAGTCCGTGGTCGAGCGTCGCGTGGCACTTATGCGCGAGCTGGGCATTGTGTTCGAGCTGGGCGCCGATGTGAACGATCCCAAGGTTGCCGCCGAGCTCGATGGCTTTGACGCCGTCGTGGTGGCTGCCGGCGCTCGTGCGCCCCGCGGTCTTTCGGCTGCGAACGTGGATGCTCCGGGCGTGGTGTACGCGGTGGACTACCTGACGGCTTCGACCGTCTCGGTGCTCGATGGCGGCGAGCCTGTCGTCGATGCACGCGGCCTGGACGTCGTGGTCATTGGCGGCGGCGATACCGGTAACGACTGCGTGGGCACCGCGGTACGTCAGGGTGCGCGCAGCGTGCGCCAGTTTGAGTTCTTGCCGGCTGCGCCCGATAAGCGCGCGGCGAGCAACTCCTGGCCGCAGTGGCCCAACGTTAAGAAGACCGACTACGGCCAGCAGGAGGCTATCGCTGCGATGGGCGGCGAGATGCGTGCCTGGGGCGTGGATACGCTCGAGGTGCTGCTGGACAAGAAGGGTGCGGCCGCGGGTCTGCGCGTGGTCGATCTGGACTGGTCGGCGGGAAAGCCCGAACGCATTGCAGGTTCCGAGCACGAGGTACCGGCCCAGCTGGTGCTCATCGCCTGCGGCTTTACGGGTCCCGAGCATGGCGTGTTCGATGCGGTAGGCGTGCCTGTTGCCACCGCTGGTCGTCCGCTGCCTGTGATGGCTGCCGAGGGCTCGCACCTCGCGGCTCGCACGGAGGGTGTCGCCGCCGATGCCGCGCCGGTGTATGTGG
>USJB01000119.1 GCA_900554905.1 uncultured Collinsella sp.
CGCGGCGGGAACGCCTGCTGATATCATGGCGTGTCCTGAGTCGATGACGGGCGCTTATCTGACCGGCAAACGAATGATTCGGGTGCCTGATGAACGGCGCAAGCCCGGTCGCGGCTGCCTTAAAATTACGGGCGCTCGAGCCAACAACCTCAAAAACGTTACCGCCAAGATTGAGTTCGGTACGCTCACAGTCGTTACCGGTGTTTCGGGATCGGGCAAGAGCTCCCTGGTTACCGACACCATTGCGCCTGCCCTTACGAATGCTATTCACCGTTCGACGCGCCCTGTGGGTCCGTATAAAAAAATCGAGGGCATCGAGTGTATCGATAAGGTTATTGATATCGACCAGTCGCCGATTGGCCGCACGCCGCGTTCCAACCCTGCTACCTATATCGGCCTGTGGGATGATCTTCGCGCGCTGTTTGCGAGTACGCCGGAGTCGAAGGCGCGCGGCTACTCGCCGGGACGTTTCTCCTTTAACGTAAGCGGCGGTCGCTGCGAGGCGTGCAAGGGCGACGGGCAGATCAAGATCGAGATGCACTTCCTTCCCGATATCTACGTTCCCTGCGAAGTTTGCGGCGGTAAACGCTACAACCGCGAGACACTCGAGGTCACCTACCGTGGCAAGACCATCTCGGACGTACTTGACATGAGCGTGGCCGAGGCACTGGCTTTCTTTGGGAATATCCCGCAGATCAAGCGAAAGCTCCAGACGCTGTACGATGTAGGCTTGGGCTACGTGAGCCTGGGCCAGCCCGCCACGACGCTTTCGGGCGGCGAGGCGCAGCGTGTGAAACTCGCCAAGGAGCTTCATCGACGCCAGACGGGCAAGACGTTCTATATTTTGGACGAGCCGACGACTGGCCTTCATTTTGAGGACGTCCGCCAGCTACTCGATGTGCTGCAGCGCTTGGTCGATGCGGGCAACACGGTGCTGGTGATTGAACACAACCTTGATGTCATCAAGGTTGCCGACCGCCTGATCGATATGGGTCCCGAGGGCGGTAACGGCGGCGGAACCGTCGTGGTTTCGGGCACACCGGAGCAGGTTGCGGACTGTCCGCAGAGTTATACGGGCAAGTTTTTGGCGCCGTTGCTCAGGCGTGACCGGGAGCGTCAGGCTCAACTTGATGCTCAATAAATAGGCGATTCAGTTTATGGGCGCCATCGACTCCTTGTGATTCGATGGCGCTTGCTGTGCCGAAGTGACGTATGCAGCCGAATTGGACATATACTTAATCCTTACGTCCGAATGCGAGGGAAAGGATATGTCATGGCAAAGGCTGTAAAGACGCCAAAAACCAATGCGATGCGCGAGCTGGAAAGTGCCGGCATTTCCTATGTTCTACATACGTACGAAGACGATGGTGATGAGTCGGTGGGCCTGGGTGTCGCGATTTCGGAGCAGCTTGGCGAGGAGCCCGGTCAAGGATTTAAGACTTTGGTCTGCGTGACACCGTCCAACGACTATGTCGTGTGCTGTATCCCTGTTGCCGACGAGCTCGATCTAAAGTCCGCCGCGCGTGCCGCGGGGGAGAAGTCCTTGGCCATGATGCATGTGAAGGATTTGCTTGCGGCGACTGGCTACGTTCGCGGCGGCTGCAGCCCGGTCGGTATGAAAAAACGCTACCGGACGCTCATTGACGAGACATGCGTCCTTTGGGATACCATTTTTATTTCGGGAGGCAAGCGTGGTTATCAGCTCGAGCTTGCACCCGATGATTTAATTGCATTTTGCGGGGCGACGGTTGCCGCGATTACGAGAGAGGACTGAGCGATGCCGCAGGAAGAATTGAAGTGCGGAGCTCATTTTGCAAAAGAATCTGCGCCTCAGACACCCTCATCCGAAGTTTCTTCGTCGCGAGATGACACTGACGACATGGGCTCGTCGGACTACTCCACGGTTGGTCGTTCCGCCGGGCTTATGACCATCCTGACCATCGTGTCTCGCGTCACCGGTTTTATCCGCACGTGGGCAATGGCGGCCGCTATCGGCATGTCGCTACTCTCGTCCTCCTATCAGGTCGCCAACAACCTGCCCAATATGCTCTACGAACTCGTGATGGGCGGCATGCTCGTGACGGCGTTTTTGCCCGTGTACATGGGCGTGAGGCGTGAGCAGGGCCGCGAGGCATCGAACGAGTATGTCGGCAACCTGCTCGGTATTCTGCTTCTGGTGCTGGGCGGCATCTCGCTGCTGGGCACCGTGCTTGCTCCCGGCTTTATTTGGACGCAGTCGTTCCTTTCGGGTAATGGCGACAGCATGGATACCGCTGCGTTCATGTTCCGTTTCTTTGCCATCCAGATTCTGTTTTATGGTTTGGGCTCGGTGTTTTCGGGCGTTCTCAACGCACACCGCGACTACTTCTGGTCGACGTTTGCCCCGGTTCTCAACAATGTCATCGTCATCGCCAGCTTTATGGGCTTTGCTCCCGTGTCTGCACAATTTGGCGAGCGGGTCGGCATTATCTTGATCGCAGCCGGTACGACCCTCGGCGTCTTTGTCCAGATGGCCTGCCAGATTCCCGCGCTCGGCAAGCATGGCGTGCATCCTCATATCCATATCGACTTTAAGGACCCCGCGCTGCGACAGACGATTGCGCTTGGTATCCCGACGCTGCTCGCCACGGTGTGCATGTTTGTCTCGACCTCCATTACCAATGCCGCCGCGCTGGTGGTGCAGCCCGAGACCGGCCCTTCCGTCATCGCATATGCGCGCCTGTGGTACACGCTGCCCTACGCGCTGATTGCCGCCTCGCTTTCGACGGCGCTCTATACCGAGCTCTCTCACGACGCACAGGAGAAGGATTACGACAGCGTCCGCACGGGCATTTCGCGCGGTGTCGCCCAGATGCTCTTCTTCCTGATTCCGTTTGCGATGTACCTGATCGTCTTCGCCCGTCCGCTCAACATGATCTACTGCGCCGGCAAGTTCGATGAATCCGGTGTGGCGCTGGTGTCGGAGTTCCTTATCTATCTGGCACTTTCCCTGCCGCTCTTCGGCGTGGTCGTGCTGATGCAGAAGAGCTTCTCGGCCCTGCTCGATATGAAACCTTATAGCCGCTATTGCCTGTACTCCGCTATCGGTCAGGCCGGTTCGGTGCTGCTGTTTGGCGTGGTATTGGGCTACGGTATGCCGGCAATTGCGCTTTCGTACGTCGTTGACTACGTGGTCTTGGTCGGATGCTCGCTGTGGTGGCTGCGCCGTCGTCTACATGGCCTTCAGGTCAAGTCTATCCTGCACGGCGGTTTCTTCGGCCTGTTGTTCGGTGGGTTGGGCGCTGCCACGGGCGCCGGCGTCATGTGGGCACTTGAGCACTTTGTCGGAATGCTTGGCAGCTCGATCCTCATTACCCTGGGCTACGTTTGTGTTGCAGGCGTCGTCTCGCTCGCCGTGACTTTTGGCCTTGCCTTCGTCTTTAAGATGCCCGAGGTCTCGGCGCTGCTTCGTCGCAAGTAGGTGCGTGTGGCAGGTCACGACAACATTCCAACACTTGCCGAACAGGTTTCGCGCGTTCCCACGCAACCCGGCTGCTACCTTTGGAAAGATGCCAAGGGCGATGTCATCTATGTGGGCAAGGCAAAAAACTTGCGCGCCCGTATGCGTCAATACGTGACGCTGCAGGATGAGCGTCAAAAGATCCCGCTCATGATGCAGCTGGTGGCGAGCTTCGACTATATCGTGGTGGAGACCGAGCACGAGGCTTTGGTGCTCGAGCGCAATCTGATTGGCCAGTACCATCCGTACTTTAACGTCGATCTCAAAGACGATAAAAGCTATCCCTTTATCGCCATTACCAAGAGCGACTTGTTTCCGGCTATTAAATACACGCGAGAGCGTCATAAACCGGGAACGCGCTATTTTGGCCCCTATACCGATAGCCGTGCGGCGCGTGAGACCATCGATACGCTACGCAAGGTTATTCCTATTTGCTCGGCATCCTGTGCGGAATGGCGCCGCTGCCGCCGCATCGTCGAATCTCATAAGGGCGAAGAAGACATCGTCAATATGATTTGCGCGCAAAACGGGCGTCCCTGCTTTGACTACCATGTCGGGCGCGGACCGGGCGCATGCGTCGGCGCGATTTCGCCTGCCGACTATGCCAAGAACGTCAAGCGTGTCGAACGTTTCTTGTCGGGCCATCGCAAGGATGTCGTCGACGAGCTTACGTCCGAGATGACGGAGGCAGCCGAGACGCTCGATTTTGAGCGTGCGGCGCGCGTCAAGCGTCGCCTGGAAGTCATTAGGGGCCTGGACGATCGCCAACAGGTCGTTTTTCCATCAAGCGTCGATATCGACGTCATCGGCTTCTATCGCGAAGAGACTATCTCTGCCGCCTGTGTCTTTGTCGTTCGCGAGGGCCGAACGGTTCGAACTTGTGAGTTCATCCTCGATAAGGGCCTGGATGTCGACGAGGAAGAGCTTCAATCGGGCTTTCTTAAGCGC
>USJB01000120.1 GCA_900554905.1 uncultured Collinsella sp.
GGAATCCAAAAACGCGACGATAGGCGCCGTGGACGCAGCGATGCCGGCATTACGTGCACTCGACAGGCCACCGTTCTCCTTATCGACCAGGGTAAAGCGCGCGTCCTTTTCGCAATAGGCAGCCGCAATATCGCGCGAGCCATCCGGCGAGCCATCGTTGACCAGCACGCCCTCCCAATCGGGCATGTCCTGCGCAAGCAGGGAGTCCAGGCACCAGGTCAGGCACTCCTCCACCTTATAGATGGGAACGACAACGGAAATCTTGGGGTTAGCCATAGTCACTCGCTCCTACTGTGCGACCGGAACGTCATCAGGGTGTGGGTTGTCGCCGTAGGTGCGCTGATACGTCAGCACGCGCCAGACCAGCGGCAGGCCGCCAATCTTAAAGTAATGCTTAAACGTATTGAGCTTACCCGGCTTCTTAAAGTCAAAGCGCGAATCGATATAGGCGCGGGGCGACTTGACCATCAGGCGCAAGTCGGTCTCGCCACGCGGGTCGAACAGCGACAGATCAAAGCGACCAGCATCCCAATCGGCCTTGAGCTCGGGCGAGGCCTTCTGCCAAAACTGCTCGCGCAGCTCATCGACCAGACGCTCATCATTCCAACGGTACGTATCGACCTTCATGCGCATTAAAATGCCCTGGAGCTGAGCCTTGAGCTCGGGACGCTCGTCCAAAAAACGTTGCATCTCGGCATATTCGTCGCACACGCAAAACACTTTGTTGGGCGAATTAACGGAGCTCTTCTCGTTATCCTGGCGATAGCACAAAATGGGAGCCGCAATAAACGCGGCACGCTCGGCGCAAGCCCAAACCTTAAAGTTAAAGCCTGCGTCCTGATACGAGGCGCCCGGCGTGGGAAGGAACCGAATCTGATTGTCGTTGAGGAACTCGCGTCGATAGATAGCCGACCAAATGGAAGGTTTGCGGTAGAAAATTCCCGGGCGATCGACGGGGCGATACGCGGCGCCCGTCATATGCTCGTCGATAATCCCAAACAGCTCACGGCGTTCGCTGGGCGTGGACCAATACAGATAAAAGTCGCCCTTTACCACATCGGCATGCTCAGCATCGGCCTTGGCGACCAGCTTTTGGAGCGAATCCTCAAACATAAAGTCGTCGGACTCAAGGATGCCCACGTACTCACCGCGCGCCATCTCCAGGCCGCGGTTCATCGAGTCGCCGTAGCCGCTGTTGGCTTTGTCGATCATCTTGACACGGGAGTCGCGCTCCATGTACTCGCGGATAATCGCCGGCGAGCTGTCGGTCGACCCGTCGTTAATGCAGATGATCTCGATGTCCTTGAGCGTCTGAGTCACGGCAGAATCGAGGCACTCGCGCAGGTAGCGTTCGACATTGCAAATGGGAACAAGCAGCGAAACTTTAGGGGTATCAGAGTTCTGCAAGAGAACCTCCTGTTGAATAGCGTGTAACAGGGTTATTTTAGCAGCCGGGTTGCGGCGGGCGGCAGCGCTTGGAATTATATAAAGCGCTCCAGGCAGGCTTTGAGACCGCGAGTCGAAAGATAGAACAGCGTGGCATCTGCCATCGAAACGCCCGGGGTCGCCGCAACGAGCTTGTGGGCAACACGGCGAACGGCGCCCTTAGCAGGCATATCCGCCCACTCCGTTCCCAAAAACGTCGTGAGGTCCATGTTGACGCGAGCCGCCACGCGATGGAAGTCATCGGAATCCAAGCGCGCCAAATCAAACACGATAAGGTCCAGGAACCAGGTGATCAGCTCGCCGGGACACAGGTCCATAAGACCGTAGCCCGCCCAGTCCTCCAAGACCTCCTCGAGCATTCTCATATGGGCATCGAGCTTTTTGGCGCGAGCCTCGACACTGTTGAACTCGTGCGTCGCCGATTCGCTCTCCATCACGTAGTGGTAGAACTTGTCCGGCATGACGACGGTCTTGTGGGCAAGCGCATAAGCCGCAAATTGGAAGACGACGTCCTCGCCCAAAGCCAGACCGGGGGCGAAGCGAATGCCTTCGCGATTGAGCAGCTCGCGCGAAAAAGCCGCACGGCAGGCATAGGGCTGCGCATTCGAATGGAACAGCAGTTGGGGATCACGGGCGCCGAAGGTGCCAGCTTTGGGGCTCATGAGTTGCTGGACACGTTTGGGGGCAGCATCGGCAGGTTCACAGACGCCGCCAAAAACGGCGGCCTCGGCATCCGCAGACTCCATGGCATGCAGCACGCGCTCGACCGTCTGGGCATCGATGTAATCGTCGGCGTCCACAAAAAAGACGGTCTCGCCCTCGGCGACATCGATACCGGCATTTCGAGCACACGAGACACCCGCATTTTCCTGGTCAATCACCAGTACGCGATCGTCAGCCTGCGCGATCTGGCGCAACACGTTCAACGAATCATCAGTCGACCCGTCGTTGACGCAGACAACCTGAATCGAGCGCTCGGACTGGGCCAACAGCGAATCAACGCATCGCTGAATGGAGCGCGCAGAGTTGTAAACGGGGACGACAATGGTAGCTTTAGGACACGAGGCCTCTCCCATGCCGACCTACCCCCTCAGCGATTCGATGAGGAAGGCGGCGACCACACCTGGGCCTCCAACCGAGGCGTAATACTTAGCACGCCCCAAGGCACCATCCGTCGCAAAACTCGGATGCTCGTCAACCCAGCCCTCAGGATCTTTGAGGATGGCAGCGAGGTTCGCGCGCTTCCACGGCTTGAGGTCGTCAAGCGAAAAGTCCCCGGCATCCAAGGCCGCCTGAAATTCCTTGGCCATCTGAGCCAGGAACTCCTTATAGAACTTAGGCGCCAAGCGCACATAGTTCCACATATACGAGTCGTACTTAATGAGCTGATTGAACTTGAGCATGCGCGCGACGTCATCGCTTGCGTGATCGCGGGCAAAATCCTCTCGGATCCAACGTTCGATCTCGGCATACTCGGTATTGACGCAAAAGACCTTAGCCGAAGAATTGACCGAGGAGTTCTCGTTGTCCTGACGATACGAAAGCACGGCATCGTGCAGGTAAACGGCCTTGTCGGCGCAGGCAATCACCTTAAAGGCAAACGACGTGTCCTGAAAGGATGCTCCCGGAGTCGGCAAGAACTTGATGCCGTTGCGCTCAAGAAAATCACGACGGTACACGGCCGACCAAATCGACGGCTTTTGCTTAAAGAACTGCGTCGTGTCGCTCGGGTGCACCGGCTTACCGCAGTCCTTGGCCTTAAACATCTCGTGCAGCGAACGGCGCTCCTCGGGCTTAGACCAGTAGAAATCAAAGTTCGCCTTCGCAAAGTCGGCATTATTGCTATCGGCGGCCGAGACAAGCTTTTCGAGTGCGTCGGGCGCCATAAAGTCATCGGACTCCAAGATGCCAACGTACTTGCCACGCGCCATCTCCAGACCGTGGTTCATCGAGTCGCCGTAGCCGCTGTTGGCCTTGTCGATCATCTTGACGCGCCTATCGCGCTCCATATACTCGCGGATAATCGCCGGCGAGTTGTCGGTCGACCCGTCGTTAATGCAGATGATCTCAATATCCTTGAGCGTCTGCGCCAGGGCAGAATCGAGACACTCGCGCAGGTAGCGCTGAACATTGTAAATGGGAATAAGCAGCGACAGAACAGGGCTGCCAGAGACGTTAGTAGACAAATGTGCTCCTTAGGAAATACCTGTCGTTTCATGGTATCAAAGGGTCAGCGCGCCAGCGGGCGTTTATATAATCTATGGAGCCTCTTGCGGGCAAAGCAGCCCCACGTCATGCGGCGGGCCCATGGCAGGTTCCTGCGTTTTATTCAAAGCTTGCCGTCAAGGCGCGCCGAGCCTTTACAATAGGACAGTCCCAAGGACGTATTCGATAGCTTCCGTGCAGCGCATGCGCGCCGCGCGTGAAAGGATATATTGCCCCATGCCTTCAACCCTTCCCGCTCCCATCGATAAGCTCGCCATCGTCGTCGTTACGTACAAGCGCCAGGAACTCCTGGCCAACTTGTTCGACTCCATGACCGAGCTCACGGCCGCGCCCTGGCGCATCGTGATTGTCGATAACGAGAATTCGCGCGAGACCGAGGCCATGTGCGCCGCATTCAACGAGCGCCTGGCCAACCTGTGGGGCATCGACACCGAGCAGCCCGACGCGCAGGGCGGCACCGACCGTGTCATCTACGCCCCGCAGCTCGAAAACGGCGGCGGTGCGGGCGGCTTCTCCGCCGGCACCAAATGCGCCTACGACCTGGGCGCCCAGTGGTTCTGGGTCATGGACGACGACGTGCTCGTCATCCCCGAAGGCATCGAGCGTCTTGCCAAGTGGACCGACCGCTACGATGTCATCCAGGGTTCGCGCCTGGACTTTGACGGCGGCGCCTTCTTTTGGCAGTACCAGCTCATCCTTTCGCTCGGCATTCCCAACCCCGTCGCCAAGTGGGATTTA
>USJB01000121.1 GCA_900554905.1 uncultured Collinsella sp.
AGAAAGGCCTTTGCGACCGGCAGGTTGGCCTTGGTCACGCCGGCGGCCTCGGTCTTGGCCTCGATCGCGGCGGGCGCCAGACAATCGGGAGCGGGGTACTCTGCCTTGGAATCTGCCATGTCAATCACTTCTTTCCTATTCAGCAGAGGCAAGCGCCGCTATAGCTCCTGCCCCAAGCGGACAAAGTGGGAAAAGTCGTTGGCGGCCACGGCGTCGTACACGGCGTCGACGGCGTCAAAGACTTCCGGGGACATGGGGTTGTAGAACTCCGTATCGCCCGGCTGAATCCCAACGAAGACGATATCATCACACGATTGCTCAATCTCTTCGATCAGAATCGACAAGGGAAGCGAATGCGTGGTGAACATCGACTTGCGCGCGACGTCGGTCTTATCGAGCAGGCGGATGGCACCGACGGGCAGCGCCATGTCGGCGGCATCGACCAACACTAGGCGCGGCGGACGCTCGCGCTTGACCTCGATGATGTCGTCCTCGGGCGTTTGGCCGCCGTCGATGGTGTACCAACCGGCGATGGGCGTGTCCTCCATCTTTTTGGAGAGCACGGGGCCGGCGGCATCGTCAGCACGCAGCACGCTTCCCGCCGTGAGCACAATGCCCGCAAACGGGGCGCCGTTCACACGACCATCCACAACGCGACCCATTACTGCAACCTCCCCGTCAGATACACGCCCGACACATCGCGCACGCGTTCAATCAGATCGCGAAACTTCATTAAGAACGCGACCTGCTGGGCATGCAGGCCAAAGTCGTCATCGAACACCGAGATGCCAGCCTTGGCCGAGCCACGAAAACCGCGCTCATCGAGCAGCGCATCGCAGGCCTCGAGCAGCGACGGCACCGCCGCCTTGTCGAGCTGGCACTCACCAAAGGAGCGGATGGCCTCGAACTTGGTCTTGGCCTCCCCCTCCGGCAGCGCGTCGACGAGCGAATAGAACACGTTCACCGGCACCGACAGGCGCGGCTCAAAGCAGTCGAGCACGCCGGTGTGGTGGCCCACGGCGAGCGTGTAGTACAGCACGTCGCAGGCCTCCTGGGGAACGTCTTCCTCGGTCTCCACAAACTTACGCGTGAGCTCATAGAAGACCACCTGGTCGGGCGCATGGCCCAGGCAGGGGTCAGCGACGCCCTCGGCGGCCTCGTCGCTTGCGCGCGAGGCATCGCCAAAAGAGCCGCCGAGCATGCCGGGGCCCGCAAAGTAACCAGAGCGGTCCGTGAGCTCCATCTAGCGACCTCCGGCCAGCACCAGATCCTGCAGCGCCGAGTAGACCTCAACGCGGCGCGGATCGTCCTGCTTGTCGATGAGCAGCGCCATGGCACCGCGGATATCGCCCTTGGGCGCGCCCTCGAGCGTATCCATAAACTCGTTGGCCAGGTCGCGGCCGTAACGGTAGCCGCTCATGGCACGAGCTTCGCGCTCGATGGCAACGCGCAGCTTGTACGGTACGCCGGGGTGCAGGATATCGGCCTGCTCGCCGGCGGCCTCCACCGTGGTCTCGGCATGGAGCTTTTGGTCCAGCAGACCGAGCGCCATGGCAAAGCCGTAGATGGTCTGCGCGGGGCTGGGCGGGCAGCCGGGGATGTAGACATCGACCGGCAGAATCTTATCTGTGCCGCCCCAGACGCAGTAGTTGTCGTAGAAGATGCCACCGGTGCAGCCGCACGCGCCATAGGACACCACGATCTTGGGATCGGGTGCGGCCTCAAAGGCGCGCAGGGCCGGCATGCGCATGGCACGCGTCACGGCACCGGTGTACAGCAGCACATCGGCGTGACGGGGCGAGGGCACGACCTTGATGCCAAAGCGCTCGACGTCGAAGACGGGCGTGATGGAACCGAAGATCTCGATCTCGCAGCCGTTGCAGCCGCCGCAGTCAACACGGTAGACGTACACCGAGCGCTTGATCTTCTTAAGAAGGGTCGCCTTGGCCTTCTCGATGCTCTCGTCGAGCTCGATCTTGGTCGGGCGGTACTGAAGCCGCTCGGGCAAAAGCGTGGGTTCGGCCATAGTTACTCCTCCTTCGTATCAAAATCCATGATGATGCCCTCGACCGGCGCCGGACCGGCGGGAATCTCGGGCGCATCGGGGTTGAGCTCGCGGTCGATATACTCCGGGTTCACGCCGTGGCCGCCCAGATACTCCATGCCGGGGCCCTGGGGCTCGCCGGACGCAAGCGTCTCGTTGGCAGCCATGCCGTGTGCGTTGCCGGTCTTTACGGCCGAGGCGGCGCGCAGGGCGTCGAGCTCGCGCTTGCACTCCTGGCACATACCGACGGTACGGGCGGCCTGCTCGGCCTCCATGCCGCCGGCCTTTTGCAGCAGGCGCTTGGCGTAGTCGATCTCCTTGTGCGGGGCAAACGGCTTGCCGCAACGCGAGCAGTGCTCGAGCGTGTAGACGCTCTTGCTGGTGAGATCGTCCTTGCTCATGACGGCCAGCTCAAACTCCTCGGTGAGCTTGATGGCCTCCATGGGGCAGGCTTCCTCGCAGCGGCCGCAGAAGATGCAGCGACCATAGTCGATCGACCAGGTGATGGTATCGGCCGCAAGGTCGGTGTCCATGCGAATGGCATCGGCCGGGCACGCCACGCCGCAGGCACCGCAGGCAATGCAGAGCTCGGCGTTGTGCTCGGGCTTGCCGCGCATGTCCTTGTTGGTGGGGAACGGCGCAAACGGGTATTTGACCGTCGCGTCGCCGGCCTTGGCGTTAACCTTCCAAAGCTTCAGCATATTAGAGCGCCTCCTCATCGAGCGGAGCGGCCATGGTGCCCTCGCCCGCAAGCGGCGACTTGTCGCGCCAGACGTTCTCGAACTGCTCCTTGTCGAGCACATGGTCGCGCTTGGCGGCGACATCGGTCACCGTCACGCGGTCGGTGCAGGAGTAGCACGGGTCGAGCGAGCCGACGATCAGCGCCGCGTCGCCCACGGTGTTGCCGCGGAACATGTAGCGCAGGACCGGCCAGTTGCTGTACGTGGCGGCCTTGGCGCGCCAGCGGTAGCACTTCTGGTTGTTGCCGAGCATCGCCCAGTGCGCATCCTCGCCGCGCGGCGCCTCGGTGGCGCCGATGGCGTACTTGTGCGGGGTGTACTCCCAATCCGTGGTGAGGATGGGGCCCGACGGGCAGTTCTCGAGCATGGTCTCGATCATGTCGATCGAATCGTAGACCTCCTGGATGCGAACGGCGGTACGGCCGAAGGCATCGCAGGTGTCGGCCGTGGCGGCGTGCATCTTTTGGACGTCCGGATCGGCGTAGCCGTCGAAGGGATGGTCGAAGCGCACGTCGCGGGCATAGCCCGAGCCACGCATGAGCGGACCGACCGGCGAGAAGTCGCGTGCGATCTTGCGGTCCAAGATGCCGATGCCACTCGTACGCTCAATGAAGTTGGGCGTGGAGAGCAAAACGTCGACGAGCTCCTGAACCTCGGAGCGCAGCTGGTGGATGGTCGTGAGCGTGGAGAGCTTCTGCTCGGCCAAAATGTCGCGACGCACGCCGCCGATCACGTTGAGGCCGTAGGTCTTGCGGTGACCGGAGAGCTTCTCGGCCAGGTCCATGGACTTCTCGCGGACGCGGAAGAACTGCTGGAAGCCGGAGTCGAAGCCAGTGTAGTGCGACGCTAGGCCAATGTTGAGCAGATGCGAGTGCAGACGCTCGACCTCGAGCATGATGGCGCGGATGTACTGGGCGCGCGGCGGAACATGAATGCCCTGGGCGCGCTCGACGGCCTCGGCATAGGCCACCGAGTGGGCGCAGCCGCAGATGCCGCAGATGCGGTCGGCGAGGAACGTCACAGCGTCATAGTTCAGGCGCGTCTCGGCGACCTTCTCCATGCCGCGGTGCACATAGAACAGACGGTAGTCGGCGTCGACAATCGTCTCGCCCTCAACGAACAGGCGGAAGTGGCCGGGCTCGTCGGAGGTGATGTGCAACGGGCCCATGGGGACGAGTGTGGTCTCCTTGCCCTTGGTATCGGCCAAGAACTCGTAGTTTTCCATGTCGCTCGCGGGAGCGGGACGGAAGCGGTAGTCCATGGAGTCCTTGCGCAGCGGGTACAGGCCGCTGGGCCAGTCGTCGGGAAGCACCAGGCGGCTACGGTCGGGCAGACCCTCGGGGATCAGGCCGAACATGTCGCGCAGCTCGCGCTCGCCCCACACGCAGGCGGGGACGAACGGCGTCACGGACGGGAACGTCATCTTGGCGGGATCGACCTCGGTGCGCACGGTCACCCAGCCGGGGTCCTCCCCCTCCATGGAGATGACGTAGTACACGGCGTAACGGCCGCACAGGGAGCGCTCGTCGTTGCCGACAATCACGGGAATCCAGCCGTAGCGCTCGTAGTA
>USJB01000122.1 GCA_900554905.1 uncultured Collinsella sp.
GCAACGCACTCGTTGGCGAGCAGCATGGCTTCCTCGATAAGCGACGTGGCACACGAACGCTCACGCGCCACAATCTGCACGGGCACTCCGTCCTCATCCAATAGAGCGCGAATCTCGGCCGTGTCAAAATCGACTGAGCCGCGGGCGCGACGAATACGACGGCGAAGTTCGGCGAGTTCGTTAGCGGCGACAAGGAAATCGCCGAGGTCGATATTGTAGCCGCGGGCGGCCTCCTCGCACGCAAGACCGCGCTCAAGCGCTTCCTCGCGCGAGGCCTCGGCAGCCGCAACATCCTCGGCCGCACCCTCCAGCACCGAATACTCAACCGCACCGGCACGCACCAGCAGCGCCTCGGCGCCGTCATAGTCCATACGCACACGCGAGCGAATCACGCTGGGATAGGGATCGTAATGGCGCACGCGACCCTGCGCGTCGAGCTCAATGTCGACGGTAAACGCCAGGCGGTCCTCGTCGGGACGCAGCGAGCACAAATCGTTCGACAGGCGCTCGGGCAGCATGGGGAGTACACGATCGGCAAGATACACCGACGTCGTGCGATGGCGGGCTTCCAGATCGATATGTCCGTCCCAGGCAACATAGTGCGAAACGTCGGCAATATGGACACCCAGCTTGTATCCACCCTCGGGCGTGCGCTCCAACGAAATGGCATCGTCAAAGTCGCGCGCGTCGACCGGGTCGATCGTGATGACAAAGCGGTCGCGCAGATCGCGACGGAGCGGGTCCTTAAGCGCCGCGGACACATCGAGCGAAAGCCCCTCGGCCTCGTCCAGCGCGGCCTCGGGATAGCTATCGGTATAGCCGTAACGCGCCATCACATATTGAACGCCCAAATCGGGCGCGTCATCTCCGCCAATGCGGCGTTCGATCGTCACAGTGCCCGATTCCAGGCGCGTCGGGTAGGTCAAAATGCGCGCGACAACGGCATCACCCGGGTGGACACCCAGACGATCCGCCGAGGTATCCTCGGGCAAAATGAAGAAGTCGGCCTTCAAGCGCGAATCGAGCGGCTCGATCACACCGAGCGGACCGGCGGTCTGGTACGTACCCACCACGCTTATGGCTGCGCGCTCAACTACGCCCTCGATCACGGCGCGACGCTCGCCATGCGGGCTATTCTTAATGCTCACGGCAACGGTATCGCCGTCCATGATCTCACGCTTGCCGCGACCCATGACCTTGTAGTCGCCATTCTCGGTTATGACATAGGCACTGTGCTCATGGAGCTGCACGCGCCCGGTCAGGCTCGGACGGCGTTCGCTGCGCACCGGCCCGCGCTTATTGCGAGCTCCACGCTTATGCTTGTTATTGCGCCCCATGGCGCCTCCTAACTATCGATTGCGAACTCCAAAGAGTCTACCCAAATGATTCGCTTTCCCGCCGTCCCCTAGGGATCAAAAAACGGGCCGCCCCATAAGAGACGACCCGTTGGAAGGGATGAATTCCAGGCATGCCTACACGCGCAGGTAGCGACGCATGGCGATGGCAGAACCAAAGAGGCCGATAATCACGCCGACCAGAATCAGCGCAGCATAGGTCACCAGGTAGTACTGCATCGGCAGGGCAAACGACATCCAGCCGATGCTCTCCTGCAAACGCGGAATCATCAGATTGCGCAGCAGCTCCAGAACGCCGATGGAAAGCAGCGAGCCCAAAATGGCCTGCAGCACGCCCTCGGTAATGAACGGCCCGCGAATAAAGCCGTTGCTTGCGCCCACCAGACGCATGATCGCAATCTCACGACGACGCGCCGTGATGGACAGGCGAATCGTGTTGTTGATAAAGATGAACGCGATAAAAGTCAGCAGGCCAACGAGCACCACGGCGGCGATGCGGATGTAGTTGGTCACCTGGAACAGGCGGCTCACTTCCTCCTGGCCGTACAGAACGCTCGCGTTGACGTCGCCGTCGTCCGCGATCTTCTGAAAATCGGCGTTCTTCTTGAGCTTCTGGGCCGTGCTCTCGACCTTGGACGGATCGTCCATCTCAATAGCGAAGGAAGCCGGCAGCGGGTTCTGGCCATCGAGCGCGCTCATGGTGGCGTCGGCGTTGCCCGACATCTTGCTCGTATACTCGGCCAGCGCGTCGTCCTTGTCCTTATAGGTCACGGACTTGACGTTATTCCACGTCTTAAGCTCGGCCTCAAAAGCCTGAACATCGGCCTGATCGGCGTCATCACTAATGAACGCGTTGATGACAACCTGATCCTCGACGGTGCCGATCACGGAGTTCAGCATCGCAGAGCCCATGATGAACAGGCCGATGATAAACAGCGAAAGGAAGATCGTGATGACGGCGCCGAGCGAGGTAGTCCAGTTACGGAAGAAGTGGCTGATTGCCTCTTTGAGCGAGTAGCCCACGTTAGTTGGTGCCATAGTTGCCGTAACCTCCCCTCTCCTGGTCGCGGATAACGTGGCCGCCCTCGAGGGCGATCACGCGACGGTGCATGCTATCGACCATCTCGCGGTCGTGCGTAGCGACGATCACGGTGGTACCGGTGCGGTTAATGCGCTCGAGCAGCTTCATGATGCCCAGCGAAATCGCCGGGTCGAGGTTGCCCGTGGGCTCGTCGCAGATCAGCAGCGGCGGACGGTTGACCATAGCGCGGGCGACGGCAACGCGCTGCTGCTCGCCACCGGAAAGCTGGTCGGGCAGCGAGTCCATCTGGTCGGCCAGACCGACCAGACGCAGCACCTCGGGCACCTGGCTGCGAATGACGCCCTTGGGCTTGCCGATGCACTGCAGGGCAAACGCCACGTTTTCGTAGGCGGTCTTTTGCGGCAGAAGCTTAAAGTCCTGGAACACGGCGCCAATCTGACGACGCAGGAACGGAACCTTGCGGTTCTTGATCTTCATGAGGTCCTGACCGGCAACCAGGATGCGGCCGCTCGTCGGCTTGACGTCACGGTTGAGCGTCGACAGCAGCGTGGTCTTACCCGAGCCGGAGTGACCGACCAAAAAGACAAACTCGCCCGGATAGATCTCGATGTTGATGTCGTCGAGTGCAGGCTTGTTGGGCTGTGCCGGATAGATCTTGGTGACATGCTCCATAAGGATGACGGGCTCGACACCGGCCTGCTTGGCCATCTTTTTGCGGCTGGCCTGCGGATCGATGGGCGCAAACACCGACGTAAAATCGGGGTTGTTGAGCGCGTTATCGAGGCTTGCGACCTCGGCTGCCTGATCGCTCTCGACCACCGGGGCAGCAGGCTGCGTGGGGTCGGGAATAGCGGCAAAGAGACCGGACTGTGCAGGCTGAGGAGCCGGCGTCGCAGCGGCCAAGGGGTCGGGAATGCCGGCCATGGTAGGCTGCGGCGTGGCGGCACCAGCCTGAGGCTGCTCCACGCGAGCGGTCACGGCCTGAACGGGCTCAAAACCCGCCGTGCCGGAAAGCGCGACATCGCTGGTTGGATTGTAGGCAAAGGGATCGGATGCCGGCTGTGCCTGATCTGCCGGCTGAGCGGGGGCCTGAGCAACAGGCTGGCCCTCTGAATCCGGAGTGGCGAAACGACTGCCCTGGACGCCTGCCTGCGTCTTGGGGGCATCATCGCCCGCACCGGAGGTACGGAAGTGGTTACCCACTGGTGCTCCTTATCGTCGTGCGTTTAAACTACATGAGCGCTTTGTATTTTAGCAGGATTGCCTTTGCTGCACATAAGAAGCATGGCGGGCTTTGGGATCTGTCCGGCCGGGCGCAGGGTTACCTCCCAAATCGTCCTCGGACATGTCGGAGCCCCCGCTGCGCGCTTCGCGCTGCGGGGGCTCCTCCGTCCTGCGGAAAAATTTGGGAGGTAACCCTGTGCCCGGCCTGCGGCTACTAAGGGGCCGCCGCGTTTATCTTGGGGTGCTGCATATACAAAGTTGGAAGGGTCTGAATTGCACTTTGCCGATATATGCCCTTTTCCCTGATGGGACCGTGCTTGAGGGGCGTCTTCATGAGTTGCGGTGAAATAGGGGCTGTTGAGCCTTTAAGCTGGCAAAACAGTCCTTATTTCACCGCAACTGAAACAGGGGCGCTCTCCAAGAGAGCGCCCCTGCCGGGTTTCCATAGTAATGGCGAAACAGTTTTATAGTTCTGGCGAAGCAGTCCTTGAGATCCGCCTTGCCTTATGCCAAGAACTCCTTGGTGGTCGCCACGATGTTGGCGGCGTCCAGGCCATACTTGTGCAAGAGCTCGGCACCCGGGCCAGACTCACCGAAGGTGTCGTTGACGCCGATCTTCTTGAGCGGCGTCGGGCACTGCTCGCACAGGACGTCGGCAACGGCGCTGCCCAGGCCACCGATCACAGAGTGCTCCTCGACGGTCACGAC
>USJB01000123.1 GCA_900554905.1 uncultured Collinsella sp.
CACCTCGTGCTCGTCCATGTCGAGCGCCACGTGCGTCTTGTACAGGTCGCCGCGCGAGCCACGCACTGCACCCTCAACCGTCACGTTTTTGGAGAAGCGCGAGCCGCTGTCCTCGATCGACAGCACGGCGCCGTTGAGCATGAGCGAACGCCCCTTCATAAAGGTGCCGCTCAGCGCCGCCTCTTTCCGGAGCGCCTGCACAAACGTCCCCTGTGCCATCACTTCCTCCAATCTCGCGCGGACCAGCAACGCCGTCCCTAGATCACCGTCACGCGACCCTGGTTACCCACAATTGCCTTGGCCTCGGCCAGCAGCGGAATCGAGCGCGCGTTGACCTTGGCAGGCACCTCGGCGCGCAGCACGCGTCCGTCCACCTGCTCGATAAAGATCTCCACGCGGTCGCCGCCCGGGTTAGCGGTGAGCACCGTGGCAAGACGCGCCATGTTGCCCTGGCTAAAGCGGCTGTTGGGCACCATGACCTCAAACACCTTGGGCTTGTTGTTCTCCTCGTTGAGCTCCAGCGGCACGATCTCCTGCGCGATGATCTGGTCGCCGCGGTCCGAGCGCTCGAGCTTGCCCTTAATGCGCACAAACGCATCGGACAGCTGCGCGCCGCTCTCGGGATCGACCTCGCCGTACAGGTACCCCTCGGCCTCCTTGTAGGTCTTGGGGAACACCACGACCGTGGCCTCGCCTTCCATGTCCTCGAGCTGCACGATGCCCATGGGGTCGCCGTTTTTGGTTACGCGCTTGGACACGCTCGAGACCATACCGGCCCACCACAGCGCCTTGCCCTCGGGAATCTCCTGGTTGATGGTACCGCCCGTGGGGTTTTGCACCTCGTAGCCGGTATCGATCTGCGAGAACGAGAAGTCGCGCGCCTTGGCTAGCGCATACTCAAACGGGCGCAGCGGGTGGTCCGAGACATAGATGCCCAGAACCTCCTTCTCCTGGCTCAGCTTAAGGTGGCGGTCCCATTCCTGGCCGTCCGGATCGGGCACGCTGACCTCGAAGCCCGAGCCCTCAACGTCGCCAAACATATCGAAGAACGAGGTCTGGCCGCTCGCGCGGTCCTTCTGGCGCTTTATCGCGGCGTCAATGATGTTCTCGGGGTTGTTCTTGTCCACAAAGTGCATCATCTGGCGACGCGGATACCCCGTGGAGTCAAAGGCGCCTGCCTTGATGAGCGATTCGATCACGCGACGGTTGGCCTGGCTCGAGTCCACGCGCTCGACAAAGTCGTGCAGCGTCTTAAACGGGCCGCCCGCCTCGCGCTCGGCGATAATCGCCTGCGCCACGCCGGTACCCACGCCGCGGATGCCGGCCAGACCAAAGCGCACGCCTTCCTTGGTAGCCGTGAACTCGGTGCCGGACTCGTTGACATCTGGCGACAGCACGGGGATGCCGTCGTGACGGCATGCCGAGACATAGTGCACGATCTTGTCGGTCTTGCCCGTATAGGACGTCAGAACGGCCGCCATGTACTCGTGCGGATAGTGCGCCTTGAGCCACGCCGTCTGCATAACCAGGATGGCGTAGCCGGCGGAGTGCGACTTGTTGAAGGCGTAGGATGCGAACTCGAGAACATCGTCCCAAATCTTCTGGGCGACCTCGCGCGTGTAGTTGTTCTTGATAGCGCCGTTCATCCAGTGGTCGTAGGTGGTCTCGTCCGAGCCATCCTCCCAGTGGAGCACCGTCGACGTGAGCAGCTTGATCTTTTTCTTAGCCACGGGCTTACGGATACGCGAGTCCGATTCGCCCTTGGAGAAGCCGCACATCTCGACGGAGATGAGCATAACCTGCTCCTGGTAGACCATGGTGCCGTAGGTTTCGCCCAGGATGTCGTCCAGGCGGTCGTCGTAGGAGACGGCCGGCTCCTTGCCGTTCATACGGTTGATGTAGGACGAAACCATGCCGGCGCCCAGCGGGCCCGGTCGGTACAGGGCGATCAATGCTACGACGTGCTTGTACTCGGTGGGCTTCATGTTCTTGATCGTGGCCGTCATGCCGGCGGACTCGACCTGGAAGACGCCGGCGGTGTGACCGGAGCCCATGAGCTTAAAGATCTCGGGGTCGTCAAAGGGAATCTCTTCCTCTTTGATGTCGATGCCGAAGTTCTTTTTGATGTTGGCCTTGGCCTTAGAGATAACCGTCAGCGTGCGCAGGCCCAGGAAGTCCATCTTGAGCAGGCCCATGTCGGCAACGGTATGGCCCTCGTACTGGGTAATCTCGACGCCGCCCTTGGTATCGAGCTTGGTGGGCACGTGCTCGTTGACGGGGTCGCGGCAGATCAGAACGGCGCACGCGTGCACGCCCTCGCCACGGGTGAGGCCCTCGATCGAGAGCGCCGTGTCGATGATGCGGCGGGCGTCGTCATCCTTTTTATAGGCCTCGGCAAAGTCGGGGTTAAACAGATCCTCTTTGCCGGGTTGCTTTTCGAGCACTTGCTTGAGCTTGACCTTGGGGTCGCTCGAGACCATCTTGGACAGGCGCTGGCCCATGTAGACCGGGTAGTCCAGGACGCGCGCGGCGTCGTTGATGGCCTGCTTGGCCTTGATGGTCGAGTAGGTGATGACGTGGGTGACCTTCTCGGGGCCGTAGAGCTGGCGAACGTGCTCCACGACCTCGAGGCGCCGCTCATCGTCGAAGTCCATATCGATATCGGGCATCTCGGTACGCTGCGGGGACAGGAACCTCTCGAACATCAGGCCGTTCTCGAGCGGGTCGAACGCGGTGATGTTCATGGCGTAGGCGACGATAGCGCCGGCGGCCGAGCCACGGCCGGGGCCGACGCCGATGCCGTTGTCCTTGGCCCATTGCACGTACTCGGCAACGATCAAAAAGTAGGCGGCAAAGCCCTTGTCGCAGATGACCTTGTATTCGTACTCAAAGCGCTCTTTGATGTTGACGCCGCCGATCTCGCGCGTGGCCCAGTCGTCGCCGTAGTGCTGGCGCAGGCCCTTCTCGCACTCGCGGCGGAACTGGCTCTCGTGCGTCTCGCCGGGATCGAGCAACGGGAAGCGCGGCAGGATGATGGAGTCCCAGTCCAGCTCCACGTAGCACTTGTCGGCGATCTCGAGCGTGTTGTCGCAGGCCTCGGGGCAATACGGGAACATCGCCCGCATCTCCTCCTCGGTCTTCATGTAAAACTCCGAGCCGGTCATGCGCATGCGGTTGGGGTCGTCGACCTTGGCGTTCATGCCAATGCACATGATGACGTCCTGCACGGGCGCGTCCTCGCGACGCAGGTAGTGGAAGTCGTTGGTGGCGATGACCTTGACGCCCACCTGCTTGGCGATGTCGATGAGCGTGCGGTCCATCTGCTCGTCGGTCAGGCCGTTGTCGGTGGTGATGCCGTGTTCCTGGATCTCGATGTAGAAGTCGCCGGGCTCGAAGGTGTCACGGAAGGTCTCGGCCCACTTGATGGCGCCCTCCATGTCACCGCGGTCGATGTACTTGGGGATGATGCCCGCGATGCAGGCGCTCGTGCAGATCATGCCCTTGGCGTGGCGGCGCAGGTTGTCGAGCGTCACGCGTGGCTTGTAGTAAAAGCCCTGCACGGCGGCCTCAGAGACCGTCTGCATCAGGTTGACGTAGCCCTCCTGGTCCTTGGCCAGAAGGATCATGTGGTAGAGCTCGGGCTTGTGGTCGCGAGCAAGGGTCTCGTCCGGCGTAAAGTAGACCTCGCAGCCAAAGATGGGCTTGATGACCAGGGGCGGCTTGAGCTCGTCGATGTTGCCCTTCTCGTCCCACATGGCCATGTCCTTCACATACTGGGCATGCTCGCGCGGGTTTTCCTCGGGATCGGGCTCCACCAGCTCGTCGCGGCGGTCCTTTTCCAGGAAGGCCTTGTCGTGGCTCCAGGTTTTGTACTCGGGCGTGTTGTGGTTGACGGCGTCGCAGGCCAGCGCCAGGTCGGGCACGCCATACATGTAGCCGTGGTCGGTAATGGCGACGGCGGGCATGCCCAGCTCTACGGCACGATTGACCATATCCTGGATACGGGTTGCGCCGTCGAGCATGGAGAAAACAGTGTGATTGTGCAGATGGACGAATGCCATGTGATGAGCTCCGATGCGGGTTCGTGATCTTAGGGTTACGATTCTACCGCACGGCACGGACGGCACCCGAACCTAGCCAAACCCACACGGGTAGTCAATTTGGGACCTTCAAAAAGGGGAATGAGGGCATCCAGATATATCGAGTATTACTGGAACCCCGGCGATGCGCGGAATGATTTGTGACGAATAGTCATGTCCATCAAGAAGGCTCGACGCTTCGGATAGCTCGTCAATCGATATATCAATTCTTGGAGACCTGTATTCC
>USJB01000124.1 GCA_900554905.1 uncultured Collinsella sp.
GCAGCTGCGGCTTTCTGTGCGTTGGCGAGGTCTTCCTGGGCGGCTGCAACTGCACGCTGCGCCTCGGCAACGTTGCGATCGAGCTCGTCGTTTTTAATGGTCATAAGCACGTCGCCCTCGTTGACGGATTGGCCTGCCTGCACGTTGATAGAATCGACCGTGCCGTCGACAGAAGGGGAGACCACTGAGGACGAAATGGGTTTGAGCTGGCCTTTCGCCTCGACCGTTGTGGTAAACGTGCCCTCGGTCACCATGTCGGTCACAGGTCCGCTAGCGCCCTGAGGCTGCGCATTGATAACCAGGGTTGCGATAACGGCAATGAGCGCGATGGCACCTACGACGCCAGCGGCAATACCGCGTCGAATCAGCTTTTTGCGTCGACGTTCGGCACGTTTTGCCTTGAGCTTGGCATATGCCTCTTCATCGGAAATCTCGGCCGTATCGTTCGCGCGTCCGCTCTGCTTGTCGGCATGTACGTTTGTAATCAGAGGAATCGTTTCGGTGGGACCTTCGAGCGTGTGCTCGGTATCATCCGGGCCCGGGGTGGTCGTGGGGACATTCGGCATAGCGTCTCCTTTATAGAAAGTACCTCGATAAGTATATGCGCCCACCGGTTGGGGTGGGCGCATAGAACGGTTTCTTTCGGAACTGTTAGATTGGTCGCAGCGGTTCCACGTTGTAGAAATGCGCGCGTTGCACTACGAGTGGACAACCACGCACAGGCCGACTTTGATGCAATCGTGCAGTGCCTTGGCATCGGCCAGGCGCAGGTTGATGCAGCCGTGGCTGCCGCACCATTTGTACGACTCGGCGTTATCGAAGCTCTTGTCGTTTTGCCAGGTGGCATCGTGGAAGCCGATCATATTGCCCTCGAACGGCATCCAGTAGCTCACCGGACTCTCGTATTTGGGCTTACCGGTCTCGGGGTCCTTGGCTCCGATCAGGGTGCTGCCGCCGTCGTTGCTGTTGATCTGCCAGACGCCCTCGGGCGTGGCGTCCTCGCCCGGCTTGCCCGAGATAAAGTTGGCCTCCCAAACGATATTTCCGCTCTCGTCATAGTAGCGCGCGTGCTGTTCGGACAAGTCGACGTCGATATACGCCTTCCAGTCGGGCTCTCCCTTTGCGGTAAAGGTGTCGGCCTTCTGGGAGTACTTGATCTCGATCTCGCCGGTCTGCTTGTTGTTAATGGCGTCCTCGACCTGCTTGGCGAGCGAGCTGCTGTCGATGGACCAACCAAAGTCACCGCCTTCGACGGCGCACTGCTTGCCATCGGCGCGCGTCCACCAGCGAGTGGAGCCCACGGTATTAAAGCCGTTGGCGAGTTCGGCTGCCCAGTTGCTGATCTGCGACGTATCGAGCGTTGGGTTGGCGGGATCGGCAAAGCTGATCCACTGCAACACGGAGCTGCCGTCGACCTTTCCGGCATCCTCGCCGTTGAGCTTGAGGGTCACGTTGACGCCCAAGAAGTTGTTGGCGGCATCACATGCGTCCTGAATCTGATCATCTGTCAGCGTTCCATTGAGTGGCTCATAGGCATCGTTGCCGAGCTTGGAAAGATCGACGGTCTCGGCCAGCGAGGCAAGCTCGAGCTCGGCATACTTAATGACATGCTCGCGGTTGATTTTCTCGTTGGAGCGCGCCTTCTCGACGGTAAACTTGCCGGCCTGCTCGTCATAGGAGCTATTGGCCTCGAACGTGCCCGAACGGCCCTCGTTAAACTCGTCGATAGCGGCGCCCAGGTCCTCCTCAAACTTCTTTTGGTCAAAGGTATCGGAGAGCATGGACAGGTCGACGTCTTGATCAAGATCGACTTCGTTGGAGGTAGCGGTTGTTTTGGTCTTGCCGCTTAAGGATTCCACAAGGCGGACCGGCCAAATAAAGGCTTCGTTGTGGTTGATGATTTCTTTTGCAGCAGCTTCACCGTCGACGATGGGTTCATCGGACTCGGGCTGATAGGTCCAGCTAAAGTCATCTCCTGTCACGGTGAGCTTATAGTGCTTCCATGCCGAGTTGACCTTGGTGGCGGCAGACGAAGCGTTGGAGAATGAGACGTCGACGCCGGCAATGGTGGTGTTGGGGTAAGCTAGCTGCGAAAACGCTACGATGCCTACGATATAGACAATGATGATTAGACCCAGGACGACAAAGAGCGTCGTCTTTTTGCCCGATTTATTGTTGCCGGCGGACTTGCGCGCGGGGCCGCGATCGCCTCGAGCGTGCGTGGGGGGCTGCTTGGGCGCATTGCCGTTTGCCTGGCGCTGCTGACGTTGTTGACGCTGCTGTCGCTGTTGGTTCGGGCGTTGGGAAGCGTTTGCCGCACCACGCTGCTGACCGTGGCTCGGCGCGATAGGACGCGGCGACTGAACGCCGCCGGTGTGCCTGTTCGGCTGCTGCGGATCGGGAATCAGTTGAGTTCGATCGTTTTGCGACATCGTATGCATATCCTTCGATTTTCGCCTTGCGGTTCATCGTGTTTTTACTGGGCTTGCATTATAGCGATTGCCCTGCTGTTTGTGGTACGGAAACGGTGGCATTCGAAAGAGCTGGGACAAATGTCCCACCTTTGAGTCGTTCTTAGTCGCTATCCGCACACACCGCATTTTGCACAGGCCGAAAGTGCGGCCGGAGCCTGCGCGATGCCGCCCTTTGCCGTCTCGCGCAGCGTGGCCGGCAACGCGTGGCCCACCGAGAGCATGACATGTGCCATCTGGTCAAACGGCACCAAGCTCTTAATGCCTGCGAGGGCGAGTTGTGCCGAGCTAAAGGCCGCTGCCACGCCGATGGCGTTGCGGTTTTGGCAGGGCACCTCCACGAGGCCACCGACGGGGTCACAAACGAGGCCCAGCAGGTTACTCAGCGCGATGGAACTGGCGTCAAGCGCCTGCTCGGGCGTGCCGCCGAGCATCTGCACCAGCGCGGCGGCTGCCATGGCGGCGGCGCTTCCGACCTCGGCTTGGCAGCCGCCCTCGGCGCCGGCAACGCAGGCGCTTGTGGTGAGGTTGAGGCCGATGGCGGCTGCGCAGTAGAGCGCGTCCATGACCTGCTCGTCGTCGAGCTGAAGGTGATCGGCGAGCGCCAGCACGCAGCCGGGCACGACACCCGCGGATCCTGCCGTCGGAGCTGCGACGATCACGCCCATGGTGGCGGAGCGTTCGAGCACGGCCATGGCGCGGGCCACGGCTTCGGTCTGGACGGGGCCCATCAGGCTTTCACTCAAATCGTTGCAGCGGGTTGCTTCGACGAGCTTGGCCTCGCCGCCGATAAGCCCGCCGAGCGAGCGCTGCGGATTGGCGATGGGGGCCGTTGTCTCCTCGCGCATGACGTCGAGCACGCGGCGCATGGCGGCGACGGCGTGGGCCTCGCCGGTCAGACGCGCCTCACGAACGGCCATGACGGCGCCGATGCTGAGCCCCAGTTCCTCGCACGCATCGAGCAGCTGCTCGCCGTCGTCGAAGATCTCCTTAGCCGAGACGCCGGGGGAGAGCGACGAGGCAGAACCGGGGAGCTCGATAAAGGTCGCGTAATCGACATTGTCAAGCTTGCGGAGCATGGGGACGACGGTGTCGTCGGGCGCGCCGTCGGTCTCAAAGACGGAGTAGGCCTGGCCGCCCACTTCGGTGCGGTAGGTGCGGCAGAAGGCGATGTTTACATGGGCGTAGGCGAGCAGGTTGGTGAGCGCGGCGAGTACACCTGGGACGTCCTTGTGCGCCACGAAGAGAGTTGAGTACATACCCGAGATGTCGACGCCGACGCCGTTAATGCGGCTGATGCGCATCTTGCCGCCGCCCAGGCTCTCACCGCGGACCTGTGCCGTGGCGCCCGTGTCATCGACCATGTCGATGTCGACGGTATTGGGGTGGATGGATGCGTCGTCGCCCTTGATGCCAAAGTGATATTCGAGGCCCTGCTCGCGTGCGAGGTCGAAGGCCTGCTTGATGTTCTCGTCATCGGTGTCGAGGCCCAGGATGCCCGCGACGAGCGCACGATCGGTGCCGTGGCCGCGGTAGGTGTGGGCGAAGGAGTTCCACAGGCCAAAGGCGACTTTGGTGATGCGGCCTTCCAGCAGGCTGGCGGCAACTTGGGCGCAGCGCAGGGCGCCGGCGGTGTGCGATGAGCTGGGGCCGACCATGACGGGGCCCAAGATTTCGAATGCCGAGGTCGTAGCTAGTGTTTGCGGCTTGCCTGCCATGGGTGCTCCTGTTCTATCCCGTCGTTCCGAGGGGCGGGGCATACTTGTCCCGTCGCTCCGAGGGCTTTGGTATTTGGTCGCCTGCTCTACAGTCCTGGC
>USJB01000125.1 GCA_900554905.1 uncultured Collinsella sp.
GCGACGGCGGTGCCCTTGGCAAGCGGCGACAGCGCGACGATCACGTTGTCGGCCGGATTGATCTGGATAGTGTTCATTGCAAATGGTCCTAACCCTACAGGTTGAGCAGAAGTCAAGACGCGGGCACGCCGTCCCGCGCCCGCGTCTGCGCCGGAAATTTACGCCTGAGCGTTGGCGAAGGCCTGCTTGGCACCCTCGGTGCGCACGACGGCGAGCGCACTGACGACAAACTCCTCAAGACCGGCGATCTGCGCAAGGTCCTCGCCCCACATCTGCTCGTTGGTGAGCACGTCGTGCACCAGCTGGGCATCGTCGGCACCGGCGTGGGCGGCGTAGAAATCGAGTACGAAGGCGTCGTCCTGAGCGGTGTACTCGGTGCCGTCGGAGCGACGCAGGTGCAGGTCGTCGCCCTCGCGGGACACGAGCTCCTGCGTGTAGAAGGAGATGAGCGTAGCGAGGCTCGTCGCCAGGCACTTGGGCAGGTTGCCGGTCTCGGCAAAGTAGTCCTTGAGCGTGGGCAGGTCGCGAGCGCGCCACTTAGCCGTGGAGTTGAGGCAGATGGAGAGCAGCGCATGATCAATAAACGGGTTGTCGAAGCGGTTTTCGACGGCGGCGGCAAAGGCCTTGCAGTCCTCGACATCCAAGTCGGCGGCAAGCGTCGGAATGACCTCGTCGTAGAGCATGGTGTTCATGAAGCCGCGAATGGTCTCGTCATGCATGCAGTCGCGCACGATATCAAAGCCGGCAACCCAGGAACCCGGAACGAAGGCGGTATGGGCACCGTTGAGGATGCGGACCTTGCGCTTTTTGTACGGGGTGACGTCGGGAGTCACAAAGACACCCGGAAGACCAGCCTTCACAAAGGGAAGCTTCTCGGCAAGCGACTCGTCGCCCTGGATGCCCCACATCTGGAAGGGCTCGCGCACGGCCAGGAAGGGATCCTCGTAGCCCAGACGCTCGGCAACCGCCGCGGCCTCCTTAGGATCGCGGATGCGGCCGGGAACGATGGTGTCGACGAGCGTGGTGCAGACGGTGCAGTCGTTGGCCATCCACTGTGCAAACTCATCCTCCCAGCCCCAATCGCTCACGTACTGGTTCATGATGCGCAGCAACTCCTCGCCGTTGTGATCGATGAGCTCGCAGGCGAGGACGATGACGCCCGGCTTACCGGCAGCCCAGCGGGTGTGGAGCACCTGGGCAAGCTTGGCGGGGAAGCTCGCGGGTGGCATGTCGTCGGCCTTGCAGGACGGGTCATAGGCGATACCGGCCTCGGTGGTGTTGGAGACGATGATCTCTAGGTCGTCGGAGACAGCGACCTCCATCATGGCACGGTAGTCGTCCTCACGATACGGGTTAAGGCAGCGGCTGCAGGCGCTGATCACGCGGGACTCGTCAACCGTGTTGCCGTTCTCCTTGCCGCGCACCAGCACGGTGTACAGATCGTCCTGGGCATTGATACCGTCGGCAAAGCCAAAGGCACCGCTGATGGGCTGCACCATGACGACCTTGCCGTTCCAGCCGGTGGCCTCGTTGCCCATGTCAAAGAAGCGGTCGACGAAGGCGCGCAGGAAATTGCCCTCGCCAAACTGCAGAACCTTCTCGGGAGCATCCTTGGGCAGCAAATAACCCTTGTAGCCGATCTTCTCGAGCGCATCGTAGCTGATGTTCTCCATCTATGTGTCTCCTTAGATGTTTGTTAGCGTGCAAGCAAAACGGGGCTCCGCGTGTGGCAACGGCGCCCAGGGTTCGATGTGATTCGATGCGGGCTTAGGCCTCGTCGGTGTCCAGGTCAAAGCCAAAGTAGCGGACCGCGTTGTTGTAGCTGATGTCGCGCACGATACTGCCCAGCAGCTCCATGTCGGCCGGGTACTTGCCCTGCTCGACCCACTCGCCGATCACGCTGCACAGCACGCGACGGAAGTACTCGTGGCGCGGATAGGACAGGAAAGAGCGGGAGTCGGTAAGCATGCCCACAAAGTTGCCCAGCACGCCCTCGTTAGCCAGAGCCGTGAGTTGCTCGCGCATGCCGACCTCGTTGTCGTTGAACCACCAGGCGGAGCCGTTCTGGATCTTACCGGCGGTCGGAGCCTCCTGGAAGCAGCCCATGACGGTATCGATCATGGTGTTATCGATGGGGTTCAGGCTGTACAGGATGGTCTTGGGCAGGCCGCAGGTCTCCTGGATGGAGTTTAGGAAATCGGCGAGCTGGTCGGACGGCGTGTAGTTGGAGATGCAGTCATAACCGGTATCGGGGCCGAGCTTGGCGAACATGGCACGGTTGTTGTCGCGCTTGCAGCCAAAGTGCAGTTGCATGGCCCAGCCCAGGCGGACATACTCGCCCGCGACAAACTGCATAAAGGCGGTCTTGTACTTAAGGATCTCATCCTCGGTGAGCGGCTCGGCAGCCAGGCCCTTGGCAAAGATGGTCTCAATCTCATCGGCGGTAGCCGGGACATACATAACGTAATCGAGTGCGTGGTCGGAGGCGCGGCAGCCCAGCTCGTGAGCAACGTCGTAGCGCTTGGAAATGGCAGCCTTCATGCCCCCAAAGTCGCTGACCTCAACGCCGGCAACCTCGGAAAGGTGCTTGCAGTAGTCGGCAAACTCCTGGCCGCGCTCGATGCGCAAAGCGGCATCGGGGCGCATGGCGGGAACGACCTGAACGTCAAAGCTGTCGTCGGCGGCAATCTTCTTGTGCCACTCAAAGCTGTCGGCGGGGTCGTCGGTAGTGCAGATCATGCGGACGTTGGACTGCTTGATCAGGTTGCGGCAGGTAAAGCTGGCCTCGGCGAGCTTGGCGTTGGCAAGGTCCCAGACCTCCTGGGCAGTCTTGCCGTTGAGGACGCCCTCGTAGCCAAAGTAGCGCTTAAGCTCCAGGTGGCTCCACTCAAAGACGGGGTTGCCAACGCAGCGACCCAGGGTCTCGGCCCACTTTTGGAACTTCTCGCGAGCAGGGGCGTCGCCAGTGATAAAACGCTCGTCGACGCCGTTGGCACGCATCAGGCGCCACTTGTAGTGGTCGCCGCCCAGCCAAACCTCGGTGATGTTCTCGAAACGCTTGTCCTCCCAGATCTCCTTGGGAGAAATGTGGCAGTGATAGTCGACGATGGGCATGCCCTCGGCAAAGTTGTGGAACAGCTCCTCGCCGGTCTTGGTGCTCAGCAGGAAATCCTGATCGTCCATGAAGTTTTTCATCAAACAACCCTTTGTTTGCGGAGCGGGCGCACAATACGCTCGTCATCCTCTAGGTGAACGTTCACCATACTAATCCATTACGACTCAAAAGGTGAACGTTCACCTAACAACCATGGGGTGAACGGTAGGTTTTGCCCGTTCAACGGTTGCTGGGGATGTGACTTGCATGTATTGCGGACTGGTTGGCGTCCCCGAACACCGAACTTGAGCGCTTTTGCTCAGGTGGGTCATGTCCCGACGTACATTTTTGGGAGTATTCAGCATTGGAGCGCGCCGTGCGCCATCCTCAGCGTCCTATTTGGAACGCAGATAGCGCCCGATCGGCATAAAAAGTGCCCCCGATGGCAAATTACGCCATCGGGGGCACTTAAAACAGTCGTTCTGCACCTCATTCAGGGCATGCCAATGCTGAATACTCCCAAAAATGCACGTCGCAAGAGGGGGTACCTGCTCAATCGGCTAAATACCCGCAAGTTCGCAGTAGCGGTCGACATTGCTGGCAAATACCATCTCGACGGCACCCTTCTGGACGGGCACCGTCGGGGTCCTTCCCCACAGCAGATAATCGCCCAGCGTCTTAGCGCCGCGATACGCCAGGCTCGTCGGGTCCTTATAGACAATATTGGTAAAGATACCGCGGCGCAAGGCCAGGGCGCTTTCGGGAAACAGGTCGTTGCCGATCACCATGACCTGACCGGCCTTGCCGGCCGAGACGAGCGCGTCGGCAACCACTTCGGAACCAACGGCAAAAACGCTACAGATAAGTTCAGGGGCGTCCGGCGCACTCAAGCGCTTTTCGAGCTCATGCTCGAGTTGTTTGACTTGCGCATGGGCACCTGCAAGATCCTCAACCTGCCATGGAATATCACGTTCGCGCAGGTAATTGTGGAAGGCGCGGGCGGTTAGATAGTGCGAATCGGTATATGGGTCGCCTGTCAAAAGGAGCACGCGGGCGTCGGCCCCAGAAGCATGGACCAGGTTTGCCGCCTGCTCGGCCATAAGGCTGCCTGCCGTCGAATAATCGGCCAAGCTCGCACCCAAACGATTCAAATGCGGACGGTCGCCGTCGACAAGCTCA
>USJB01000126.1 GCA_900554905.1 uncultured Collinsella sp.
GCGTCGTGCGCGTGGTACGGCGCTTGGGCTTGGTGACCTCCTCGCCGTCAGTGGCAGGCTTGACCGTGCGGCGCGTACGCTTGGGCTTTGCCGGAGCAGCCTCCTCACCAGTTGCAGGCACGGCCTTCTCAGCCGCTGAAGGCGTAGGCGTCTCAGGAGCCGAGGTTTGCGCGGGCGCCGCGACTTGGTCCGACGCAACCGGTGCAGCGGGAGCGGTTTGCGCCATCGTTATTTCGTTTTCTTGCTGTTGATCAGACACAGTGTTTGCTCAACTTTCTTTTCAAGCCCTGTGATCACATGCTCCCTGCATAAACCTTCAGGGCGGCTAAACAGTCTAGCTCCGTCAAATACCGACGGACATCATTGATCTGTATCGAGATGATTGCGCCATATACGCAGCGTTAGTGTAACACAACCGCCGCCACCTGCAACTTAGTCATTGGGAACGCTCTTAAACGACTAGTCAAAAGAGGCACTTTTTGGTTTAACACCCACAAATCTGACTGCCTCCGCCAAAACTATGGCGGTTTACTACGATGAATCGCTCAACCGCGACCACTCCGAAACTTGTTGAACTAAAACCGCAGGTAGATGCCTTGCACTTTTTGCGAAAAGCCGGCGTGGTTGGAATTTCTCATTTCATCGTAGTAAACCGGCATAGTTTCGTATTTCCAGCAGTTCCAAATTCGTCAATACGTCGGCGTTTGCAAAAAGCCCGACCTCCGCATGGAGATCGGGCTTATAGAGCTCAGCAAAGCCGAACCTACACGGTCAAATGACCCGTAGCTTACATCTGCTCGGGCGCGGAAACGCCAACGAGGGTGAGCACCAGGGCGAGCGTCACACGGACGGCATCGCAAGCGGCCAGACGGGCACGCGAAAGCTCGGGGTCGACGGGACGGCCCTCGCTCGGCAGGACCTGGCAAGCAGCGTAAAAGCTGTGGAAGTCGCCGGCGAGCTCCTCGGCAAAGTGCGTCAGACGGAACGGGGCGCGGTCGCGAGCGCAGCTGGCGATGAGGTCGGTGAGCTCGTTGAGCTTACGCGAAAGGGCGAGCTCGGTCGGGTCGGTCAGCAGCGAGTAATCGACGTTCTCACCGATGGCCTTGGCGGCGACGGCCTTCATGCCCATCTCGTCAGCCTGCTCGGGCGTAACGTCAGCGGCACGGCGCAGAATGGAGCACACGCGGGCGTGAGCGTACTGCACGTAGTACACCGGGTTGGAGTTGTCGCGCTTCTTGACGGCCTCAATATCGAAGTCGACCATCTGGTTGGAGCTCTTGGAGATGAGGGTGTAACGGGCAGCGTCGGAGCCGACCTCGTCGACGAGCTCCTGCAGGGTCACCATGGTGCCCTTGCGCTTGGACATACGGACGGGCTTGCCGTTGCGCAGCAGGTTGACGAGCTGGCCCAGCAGAACCTCAAACTTGCCGGGGTAACCCAAGGCATCGCAGACGCAGCGGACGCGCTCGATGTAGCCGTGGTGGTCGGCGCCCCAGATGTCGATGACGTGGTCGACGCGCTGGAACTTATCCCAGTGATAGGCAACGTCGGAGGCGAAGTAGGTGTACTCGCCATCGGACTTGATCAGGACGCGGTCCTTGTCGTCGCCCAGATCGGTGGAGCGGAACCACAGGGCGCCGTCCTTGGTGTAGAGATAGCCCATCTTGTCGAGCTTCTCAAAAGCGCGGTCGACGGCGGAGGTGCCGGCGGTCTCGCCCTCGGTGTCCTTCACATACAGCGAGCGCTCGGAGAACCAACGATCGAAGTCGCAGTTGACGGCATGGCAAAGGTCGCGCATGTTGTCGACCATCTTTACATAGCCGCGCTCGCGGAAGCTCTCCATGCGCTCCTGCGGATCGGCGTTGACCCACTTATCGCCGTCGGTGCGCCAGAACTCGGCGGCCTCGTCGATGATGTAGTCGCCGCCGTAGGAGTCCTTGCCCAGAGTCTCGGCAAAGTTGTCCTGATACGGATGGGTCTCGGGGTGCTCGTCGTTCTCGTCGGCGACAAAGGCGTCGCGGTCGGCGATCAGAATCTTGTGAGCCTCATCGATATCCACGCCCTGCTTGGCGATGATGTCGGCAAGCTGCATATAGCGCGTGCTGATGGAGTTGCCGAAGGTGTTCATCTGAGAGCCGTGGTCGTTGATGTAGAACTCACGCTGGATGTCGTAACCGGCGTGGTCCATAACGCGGCAGAGGGAGTCGCCCAGCGCGGCCCAGCGGCCATGGCCGATGTGCATGGGGCCGACGGGGTTGGCGGAAACGAACTCGACCTGGGTCTTCAGGCCACCACCGACGTTGGACTTAGCGAAGTCCATACCCTTCTCGCGAGCCTCGCCAAAGATGGCATTCTTGACGGCAACGGAGAGGTAGAAGTTGATGAAGCCGGGGCCTGCGATCTCGACCTTCTCGATCGCGGGGTCCTCGGGCATATGGGCAACGATGGCCTCGGCGATCTTGCGCGGGGCGCAGTGGGCCAGCTTGGCGGACTTCAGGGCCATGGTAGAGGTCCACTCGCCATGAGAAGTGTCAGCCGGTCGCTCGATAGCGCAATCGTCAAGTTCAAATGCGGAAAGGTCGCCGGCCTCCTGGGCCGCAGCAAGCGCAGCGCGTACCAGCTCTTCAATCTTCTCGGGCATAGATCCTCCTTGTGTTAAAGCCCCCGAGCTCTTGGTCACTCGTAGGGCAAAAGCCAGAGTTTGTAGCACTCTATCACAAGCGACGGGCACTGTCGCAGGGTAAAGCTAATAGATATTGCATATGCACAAAAATGACTACAGCTTGTATGGAGTCACTCAAAGATGCCGGTCTGCCTGCAGATTATGCAGGCGTTGAAAATGCATAAAGGCGTGAATGAGCTGCGTCTGTTATCGAATACTCTTACCTATCAGAGTTGTGTGCTTTTCCTGCATAAAGTAAGGGTTTGCGCACGTCAGCGTGTTATTCTAGACATACGTAAATTCGTATAAGTTGGAGGTAGCATGTTCTCAATCGGTCAACACGTCATTCATCCGGGTCAGGGAGTCTGCACCGTCGTCGGTTTTAGGGACGACACACCGCAGCCCATGCTACTGCTCGAGACCAAGCAGGGACATGCGCAGACGATCCTCATGTACCCCGTGGCGCAGGCCGACCGTTTGCACGCCGCCATCTCGCAGCAAGATGCCGAGCACCTGCTGAGCCACTATGACGAGCTGGAGTGCGACACCTTTACCGAGCGCAACAGCTCGCTTGAGGAGACGCACTTTAAGCAGCAGCTCAAGCTGGGCGCACCCGAGACGGTCCGCGTGGCAAAAACCATGATGCACCGTATTCGCCAGGCCGAGGAAGCAGATAAAAAACCCAGCTCTTACTACATGCGCGTACTCAAGGAAGCCAAGCGCCGCTCCATCGAGGAGTTCGCTGTGGCCTTGGGCGTCACCGAGGAGGCCGCCGAAGCCCGCCTAGCCCAAGCCGCCCTCAACTAACCCATCCGCGCCAAAAACCACCACAAAGGGAACAGGCACCTTTGTGGTGGTTTTCTTGTTCTAGTAGTATTCATTCTTATCGATACCCACGAGCACAAGGAGTCTCTTATGGCAGAGCCGCTTACCGCCGGAATCACCCGCGACCGCGCGTTCGAACTGCTCAATGAGCACAACAAGGACCCGTTCCATATCACCCATGGCGAGACGGTCGAGGGCACTATGCGCTACTTTGCGCGCGAGTTCGACCCCGAGAACGAGGAGTTTTGGGGCATCGTCGGTCTGCTGCACGACCTAGATTGGGAGGAGCATGAGGACGACCCCATGAACCACACCATCTATGCCGCCGAGATTCTCGAGGGTGAGGGTGCGACTCCCGAGCTTATCCGTGCCATCCAGACGCACACGTCAGACTTCAACTCTTCGCTGCCCAAGCCCGAGCTGCAGATGGAAAAGATCCTGTTTGCCTGCGATGAGCTCACCGGCCTGATCGGCGCTGCAGTCATCATGCGCCCGAGCAAGAGCGTTATGGACTTTACGACCAAGTCGCTCAAGAAGAAGTTCAAGGACAAGCGCTTTGCTGCCGGCGTGAATCGCGATGTGATTCGTTCGGGCGCCGAGATGCTCGGTTGGGAGCTGGACGAGCTGTTCGCCCGCACCATCGAGGCCATGCAGTCCTTCGCCCCCGACCACGATACCTTCCAGGCCTAACCGCCCGCGCCACTTAAAACCACCACAAAGGGGAAAG
>USJB01000127.1 GCA_900554905.1 uncultured Collinsella sp.
GAATGGCAACGTTTTTGCCTGCCGTACCCGCCTCGGGAACCGCATGCTCAAACACCTCGCGTCCGCGCTGATGTAGATCGAATCGCACGGTCGTGAGCTCGTTGTGTGCCACAAAATCATCGAGCGAATCATCGACGCCCACCACGCTCACGTCCTCGGGCACGCGCAAGCCGCTATCGCGCAATGCAGCGATGGCGCCATTTGCCATCTGATCGTTTGCCGCATAGATCGCCGTCATGGTGTGATCGTGCTCGGCCAGGTACCTGCCGGCCTCGTAGCCGCTATTGGCAGACCAGTCGCCCTCGAGCGGCTCTGCCGGCTCGACGTGTTTACGCTCGAGCGCATCCTGCCAACCGGCGCGACGAAATTGCTCGTCGACCGAGAACGACGGGCCGCCAATATAGCGAATCTGCTCGTGTCCCAGCTCAAACAGGTGATCCATAAGCAATAGCGAGCAGCCGTAATGATCGGAGTCGACCGTGGTCACCCGCGGGTGCGCATACATGGTAACGATGACCGTGCCAATGCCCGGCAGTGGATCAAACGTCTCAAAATCGGGCGCCATGCGACTCATGCCGATGATGATGCCATCCACCGGCAATGCGGCCATACGACGCGTGGCCTCGGCAAGCGAAAACTCCTCGGTCTTGGACATCTCGACCAGCGTGATGGCGCAATTATGCTCGCGAGCAGCGCTGGCGATGCCGTCGATCATTGAGAGGTTGCCAAACTTGGTGACATCGTTGACGCACAAGCCGACCGAATGGTAACGGCCGTCACGCAGCGAGCGACCGGCATAACTCGGACGAAAGCCGAGCTCTTGCATAGCGGCCTGCACGCGCTGGCGCGTCTGCTCGTTAACGTTGGGCAAGCCGTTGGAAACGCGCGAAACCGTCTGCTGCGAAACACCGGCAGCACGGGCAACGTCAGCCATGGATACCGGACGCGTACCTGTATCGTTGGACGGGCGCCTTGCCACAGGATCACCTTCACCCTTGCGAGATCTGAATAGCGTGAATGCCGGCCCGAACGGAAACACGCCCCGCACCGAGGTCCGCTATCGTCGGACGCATGTTAACGTACTCTACTTTTTCAATCCGCATCTCTTCTGCTTTATAAGTCCATACGGCAATACCGTTCACGGCTGAATTTCTACCGATTACCAGATTCTCAAAAAAGGAGATACATTGTGTTATGAGTACGTTAACATACCCTTTAACGTGCGGCGCCGCGAACGTCTGGTTTGTGGTGCTCAAAATTGTTAACGTACTCATAATGACACGGACCAGTCTCTCCGGCGTCAAGGAAAGGACCCGTATGACCGCCCCCGACGAAAAGATACTCGCCACCCTCACCAAGCTGTTTGAGGAGGAGTTTGGCCCCATCGGCGACCGCCAGGTGCTCTACGTGCACGCGCCCGGGCGTTCCGAGATCAGCGGCAACCACACCGACCACGAGGGCGGCCACGTCATCGCCGGCTCGCTCGATGTCGCCGTCGACGGTATCGCCGTGGCAACCGACACCAACAAGGTCCGCGTTGCCGATGAGGGCTACCCCACCTTTGAGATCACGCTCGATACGCTAGATGTTCAGGAGTCCGAGAAGGGCACGTCCGCAAGCCTCGTCCGCGGCATGGCCCACGAAATCGCCGCTCTGGGCGTTGAGCCCCAGGGCTTCGACTTCGCCTTCACCTGCTCTGTCCCCTCGGGCGGCGGCCTTTCCAGCTCTGCCGCTGTCGAGGCGGCATACGGTCGCGCCATGGAGACGCTCTGGGGCGCGCCCGCCATTGAGCCCGTCGCGCTCGCCCAGATGAGCCAGCGCACCGAGAACAACTACTACGGCAAGCCCTGCGGTCTTATGGACCAGGCCGCTGTGTGCCTGGGCGGCCTTGCCTACATGGACTTTGAGGACCAGGCCCAACCTAAGACCCAGAAGCTCGAGCTCAACTTTGAGGATCACGGCTATGCGCTCGTGCTCGTTAAGGTCGGCGCCGACCACGTGGCCGCCACCGACGACTACGCCGCCGTTCCGCGCGAGATGCAGGACGTCGCTGCCGAGTTTGGCAAGGCACGCCTGTGCGAGGTAAACGTGGCGGACTTTGACGCCAAGCTCCCCGAGCTGCGTGCCAAGCTGGGCGACCGCGCCTGCCTGCGCGCCGTTCACTACTGGTACGAGAACGGCCTAGTCGATAAGCGCTGGGCGGCCCTGAACGCCGGCGACATTGACCAGTTCCTGGTCCTGACGCGCGAGTCGGGCGCCAGCTCTGCCATGTACCTGCAGAATGTTGTTGCCAAACTGGGTTCCCAGCAACCCTCCATGTACGCGCTTGCTCTTGCCGAGCATGTGCTCGACGGCCGCGGCGCCGTCCGTATCCACGGTGGCGGCTTTGGTGGCACCATCCAGGCCTTCGTGCCGCTCGACCTGGTCGACACCTTCATTACCAAGATGAACGGCTGGCTGGGCGAGGGCTCTGCCCGTCACTACGCCATCTCTGACAAGGGGGCTTACGCGGCATGGCTGTAATGACTGATGTGCGCGAGGCCGCGCAGGGCCTCATCGAATATGCCATCCACCGATCGATGATCGGACAGGACGACCGCATCTGGGCCTACAACACCATTCTGGAGTGCATCGGCGCCACGGGACCGGCACTCGACATGGCCTGGGCGCTCCAGGTCGAGAAACTCTCGCTCTTGCACCCCGATACCCTGCCCGACTTTGACCTGGAGGGCACGCTTGCTGCGCTTGCCGAGGCCGCCGTTGCCAATGGTGCTGCCGAGGATACGACATCGGGCCGCGACCGTATTGCCATGCGCATCATGGGTGTGCTCATGCCGAGGCCTTCGATTGTAAACGAGGAGTTCGGCGGACGCATGGGCGTCAACGAGCCCCGCGCCGCGACCGACTGGTTCTACGGCCTGTGTTGCGACGCCGGCTACGTGCGCCGTGCCGCCATCGCGCGCAACATCAAATGGAGCACCCCCACCAACTGGGGCGATCTTGAGATCACCATCAACCTGTCCAAGCCCGAGAAGGACCCGCGCGATATCGCCGCGGCAGGTGCCGCCAAGAACACGGGCGAAAAGTATCCCGCCTGCCAGCTCTGCATCGAAAACGAGGGCTATCCCGGACGCTCCGCTGCAGCCGACGGCGGCGCCCACCCCGCCCGCCAGAATCTGCGCGTTATCCCCATCCAGCTCAACGGCGAGCGCTGGGGCTTCCAGTACAGCCCGTACGCGTACTTTAACGAGCACTGCATTGCCATGAGCTCCGAGCATCGTCCGATGCACGTCGACCGCAAGGGACTGACGTGTCTGCTCGATTTTGTGGACCTGTTCCCGCACTACTTCATCGGCTCCAACGCCGACCTGCCCATCGTGGGCGGCTCGATTCTGTCGCACGACCACTTCCAGGGCGGTGCGCACGAGTTCCCCATGATGCATGCCGCCGAGGTCTCGCAGTTTAGCGTGCCCGGCTTTGACCAGGTCAGCGGTACCGTGTTGCAGTGGCCGCTCTCGGTGCTGCGCCTGCGTTCGCATGACCGCGCTCAGCTGCTCGACGCTGCCGAGAAGATTATCCTCGCCTGGCGCGAGTGGACCGATGAGTCGGTTGGCGTCGTCGCGCACACAGCCGACGGTGTAGCGCACAACACTGTGACGCCCGTCATCCGCCGCGTCGACTCCCGCGGCAATGCCGGCGGCGAGAACTACGAGGCCTACCTGGCGCTTCGCTGCAATATCACGACCGACGAGCATCCGCTGGGCGTGTTCCACCCGCATGCCGAGTACCACCACATTAAGAAGGAGAACATCGGCCTGATCGAGGTCATGGGCCTGGCCATTTTGCCGCCGCGCTTGGTTCCCGAGCTCGGCGCTGTCCGCGAGCACTTGCTGGCAGCCAAGGCCGATGCCAGCTACGACCTTGCCGGCGCGCTCGAGGGCGATGATCTTTGCCGCAGCCATGCCGCGTGGGCCGAGGATATCTATGCCCGCCGCGCCAACGAGCTTACGGCGGACAACGCCATCGACATCCTGCACGAGGAGGTCGGCGTGGTGTTTGGCCACGTGCTCGACAACGCCGGCGTCTTTAAGTGGGACGAAGCCGGCCGCGCCGCCCAGCAGCGCTTTATCGACTCGCTGTAATGATCCCTTGGGGACGGAGGAAAACGGATCATTTCGTTTTCAAGACAACGGCG
>USJB01000128.1 GCA_900554905.1 uncultured Collinsella sp.
CGGCGATATCGAGTTTGTCATCGTGCGTCCCAGCGACGCGCCCGCTTTTGTGGGCTGTGGTGGTGCCGATTGCGGCATCTGTGGCTGGGACTCGCTCATCGAGGCAGACCTCAACTTGCTGCAGCTGGTCGATCTGGGCTACGGCCTGTGCACGTTTATCGAGGCAGAGCCCGCGTGGCGCGCTGGCCAGGCCGAGCGCAACTATGCCCGTCGCGGGTCGCTTCGTGTGGCCACCAAGTATCCGCGCATCGCGAGCGCCTGGTATGCCGAGCGTGGCGTGAACGCCGACATCGTTTCGCTGCACGGCAACATCGAGTTGGGCCCCATCGTCGGCATGACCGATCGCATCGTGGACATTACCGCCACGGGTGCCACGCTGCGCGACAACGACCTGGTCATCACCGGGCGCATCATGGACTGCACGGCCCGCTTCTTTGTCAATCCGGGTGCCGCGCGTCTGGATCCGCGCGTACGCAATCTGGCCGATCGCTTGGCGGCAGCCGTGAAGGACAAGCATTTTGAGCCCGTTGCGGGCTCGGCACAATAGCGCGAGCACGCAACGGGCGCCCCAACGTCCGGGCTGCGGGCTGATTGGCGCCGCCGCCCGGCCTCTCGTTTTTCGAACATAACCTCGACCGATAGGGGATACCGACATGAAGACCATCAAGCTTGCTCCCGGTGAGCGTCTCGTTACCAACCAGCTCAACCGCAAGGGCGTGCTGCCGCAAAACATCGTCGACGCCGCGCGCGATATCGTGGCCAACGTGCGTGCCAACGGCGATGCCGCGGTGCGCGATTACTGTCGGCGTTTTGATGGTGTCGAGCTGCAGAGCTTCCGTCTGCCGCAAGAGCAGATTGATGCCGCGCTCGAAGGCCTCGACCCGGCTTTTGTCGCCGCGCTCGAGAAGGCTGCGCGCCAGATTCGCGAATTCCACCAGCGCGAGGTCGAGCAGAGCTGGTTTACCACGCGCCCGGACGGCACGATGCTCGGCGTTAAGGTGACCCCGCTCGCGGCGGCCGGCATCTACGTGCCGGGCGGTCGTGCGCAGTATCCTTCCACGGTGCTCATGAATGCCATTCCCGCCAAGGTTGCCGGCGTCAAGCGCGTGGTTATGGTGACTCCGCCGCAAAAGGATGGCCTGATCAGCCCCTACACGCTCGCCGCGGCAAAGCTCGGCGGCGTGGACGAGATCTATATGGTGGGCGGCGCCCAGGCCGTGGCCGCACTGGCGTACGGTACCGAGACCATTCCGCGCGTCGACAAAATCACCGGCCCGGGCAACGCCTTTGTCGCCGCTGCGAAACAGATTGTCTCGGGTGACGTGGGTATCGATATGGTCGCCGGTCCCTCCGAGGTCTGCGTGCTGGCCGATGCCACGGCCAAGCCCATGGTGGTCGCGGCCGACCTGATGGCCCAGGCCGAGCACGATCCGCTGGCAGCCTGCTATCTGGTGACCTGCGACGAGCGGTTTGCGCGCGAGGTCGAGACGGGTATCGACATTCTGGTGGCGCAGTCGCCGCGTGCCGAGATCACGCGCGCCTCGCTCGACAATGAGGGCACCATCGTGGTGGCCGCCGACATGGCTGCCGCCGTCGAGGCGGTGAACACCGTGGCGCCCGAGCACCTGGAGCTGCACTGCAAGGATGCGATGGGCTTGCTCGGCGGCATTCGCAACGCCGGCGCCATCTTTGTGGGCGCTTGGAGCTCCGAGCCGCTCGGCGATTACGTTGCCGGCCCCAATCACACGCTGCCGACCGGCGGCACGGCCATGTTCTCCAACCCGCTTTCGGTGGAGGAGTTCGTCAAGCGCTCGAGCGTCATTTGCTATACACCCGAGGGCCTGCTCTCCGACGCTCCCGCTACACAGCGTCTGGCCGAGGCCGAGGGCCTGTGGGCGCACGCGCTATCCGCCGCTCTGCGTCGCCGTGTGCTGGAACAGGGCGAGGATGCCGTGAGTGCCGAGTCTCTGGCCGCGGCCGACCTGACCAAGGTCGCTTGGCCGGGCGACGCTGTGGCGACGGTCGCCGAGGGTGTGGACCTGGCGGCTGCAGGCTCGGATGGCGCTGGCGCGACCGGCGAGGAGGCCTAACATGGCCGAGCTGACGCCTCGCATGAAGGAGCTCGTCCAGCCCTACTTGGCCGGCATTGAGCCCTATGATCCCAACTTTACGCCCACGCGCATCAACCTTTCGGCCAACGAGAACACCTATCCCGTGCCGGCCGGCGTGCGCGAGGCAATCGATGCATCCCTGGCTGCCACGCCGCTCAACCGCTATCCCGACCCCATGTCCAACGACCTGCGCGATGAGCTTGCTGCCTGGCATGGCGTGACGCGCGAGAACATCTGCGTGGGAAACGGCGGCGACGAGCTGCTCTATAACTATCTGCTGGCGTTTGGCGGCGCGGGGAGGACTCTACTCAACTGCCCACCGTGCTTTAGCGAGTACGCGTTCTTTGCGTCGCTCTGCCAGACCGAGGTGCGTGACGTGTGGCGCGACCCCGCGACCTTTGAGCTCGACCAGGCGGCGGTGCTTGCGGCGGCTCCCGAGTGCAATCTGGCGATAGTGACCTCGCCCAACAATCCCACGGGTGACGTGGCGCCGCTCGACTTTATCGCGGCGCTGTGCGATGCGTGCCCCGCATGGTGATGGTCGACGAGGCCTACGTTGAGTTTGCCGACGATTCGTTTGGCGCGGCTACCACGGCGCAGGGGCTTATCGCCGAGCATCCCAACCTGGTGATTCTGCATACGCTGTCCAAGGCGTTCGGCGCCGCCGGCACGCGTCTGGGCTATGTGATCGCGGCGCCCGAGGCCATCGATGTGTTTGCGGCAATTCGCCAGATCTACTCGGTTAACGTGCTGAGCCAGGCCGCCGCGCTTGCCTGCGTGCGTGCCCGCGATGCGTACGCACCCGTGGTGGCACAGGTTGCATCCGAGCGCGAGCGCGAGTTGTACGCCCTGCGTGCAATGGCTGCCGAGGGCCTGCCCGTGGAGGCGTGGCCGAGCGCGGCGAACTTTGTGCTCGTGCGCACGCCGCATGCTACGCGCGTGCGCGAGCGTTTGCGCGACGAGTACTCGATTTTGGTGCGCGACTTTAGCTACGCGCCGGGCCTTGCGGACTGCCTGCGCATTACCGTGGGCATGCCGCAGGAAAACGATGAGGTACTGGCTGCGTTTGCCGCGCTGGTGAAGGAGGAGATGTAGATGGACCGCTATGCCGAGGTGACCCGCAAGACGGGTGAGACCGACATTGTCGTCAAACTCGACCTGGACGGATTTGGCGTGTGCGATATCTCGACCGGCGTGCCGTTTTTCGACCACATGCTCAACGCCTTTGGCCGCCATGGTCTGTTCGATTTGACGGTACACGCGGTGGGCGATGTTGAGGTCGATGCGCATCACACCGTCGAGGATACGGGCATCGTGCTGGGTGAGGCGTTTTGCCAAGCGCTGGGCGACAAGGCGGGCATTACGCGCTTTGCCGACGCGGCGATTGCCATGGACGAGACGCTCGTGATGGCCGCCGTTGATATATCGGGCCGCGGGCAGGCCTACTGCGAGCTGCCCGTGCCGACCGAGCGCGTGGGCAGCTTCGATACCGAGCTGGCCGTCGAGTTCTTCTACGCCTTTGCGCGCGACGCCAAGCTCACGCTGCACGTGCGCGAGCTGGCGGGCGGCAACTCGCATCACATTATCGAGGCCGCCTTTAAGGCCGTGGGCCGCACGATGCGCCGCGCCTGCGAGCTCGATCCCCGCGTGCAGGGCATCCCCAGCACCAAGGGCTCACTGTAACCTGCCAAAAAAGACAGGTTTTGAATGAGATAGGGGAGGGTCGCGTGGGCGAACCGAAGATCGTGGTGGTCGACTACCACAAGGGCAACTTGTCGAGCGTCGTGCGCGGGCTTGCACGCGCCGGTGCCGCCGCCTGCACGTCGGACAATCCGGAGCAGATCCGCAACGCCGACGGCCTGGTCATTCCGGGCGTGGGTGCGTTCTATGACGCGATTGCCTTTATGCGCCAGAGCGGCGAGGAGGCGGCCGTGCTCGACGCCGTTGCCGCTGGAACTCCGCTGCTCGGCATCTGCCTGGGCCTTCAATTATTTTTTGAGCGCGGCAACGAGGGCGTGCCTGCGGACGAGGGCGCAGTTGCCGACGGCAACACCCCCGAGCAGGCCGGTGGCCCCTGGGTCG
>USJB01000129.1 GCA_900554905.1 uncultured Collinsella sp.
AAGGCAACTCCCCCGTGGCGGCTGACGTTTGTCCAGATAAAACCTACCAGAATAAACCTGTCCCTTTTTGGGAGGCTAACGTTTCCAAAAATGCAGGATGAGCGTGGTGCGGTTTTGCTGTTCGGTTTTGACCAGGATGTTGTGGATGTGAGTCTTGACGGTGCCCACGGCAAGGAATAGCTCGTCAGCAATCTCTTGGTTCGACTTGCCCAGCACAACAAGGCGCATGACTTCGGTCTCACGGTTGGAGAGCCTGTAGGCGTTACGATAGAAGGGCATTTGCTCTTCGATGTGTCGATCAAGATCGCTGACGTTCTTTTCTTCGGACGCCTCCTGCATGCGAATCGAAAGCACGTGATAGGTGTAGGCGATGAGCAGAATCGCAAAGTAGCACGCAAAGACGTTCTCGCTAAAGTTGCGCTCGGACAGGTATAGCTGCAGCCAAGAGGGCGCCAGGCTCATGGGGACGACCAGGATGCTGTAGAAGTCCTCGGTAACGATGCACCCGACCAGGATGGCGCCGATAATCAGGTGCTTTCGTTGGTTGTTAACGCGTGCCTTCAACTCGACCTTTGTACTTTTATGAGCCGTCCAAAAGATGTACAGCCCCACAAAGATAAGGAACACCTGGCGCATTGTGTAGTAGAGCCACTGATGCATGGGGCCGTAGGGGACAGCGACGATAGTCAGCGACTCGCACAGCAAAAACGTTACGACGGGGATAACGAACTGCTTTTTAGAATGTTTGTCGAGCAAGTCCCTGGCAATGGCCCAAATAAAAGCCTGTGAAGCGGTCGCCACAAGGGTCCGCATCACGGGCATGATGATTGAGTAATAGTCGCTAGCTGGAAAGCTCTGGTTTTGCAGCGTGTATTCAAAAAAAGAAAATCTCGGTCATCTCGAAGGCATAGCAAATAAAAACGCCGCTGCCATAGATAAAGAACTGTCGGCGAGACGAGGCATAGGCGGCAAGCGAGAGCGCCGCTCTCGAGGCTCTCGAGCAGCTCTAAGCCTCAAGGCTTCTAAAAGCGCGTCTGCGGGCGTCGGATGCTCGTCTCCTGTCGCCCGCTCACCGAGGCCCGGCAATTGCCTTAATATCTTAAGGGCCTCGATTTGTCCAAAACTGAGCGAAGGAGCTCATCATGAGCGACGGAAAGAAAGAGCTTTCCTTCTTGACGGTCATCTCGACCATCATCTGCGTCGTCTTCGTTTGCGAGGCCGCCGCACCTGCTGCTGCCATTGGCAACCAGCAGTTCTTCTGGTGGATCTTCCTGATTCTGACCTTCCTGCTCCCTTATGGCATGGTTGTTGCCGAGCTCGGCACTACCTATGACGGTGAGGGTGGCATTTACGACTGGGTACGCGATGGCCTGGGCGACAAGTGGGGCGCCCGCATTTCGTACTACTACTGGGTTAACTACCCGCTGTGGATTGCCTCGCTGGCCACTATGTTCCCGGACATTTTGGGCATGGTCTTTGGCGTCGAGTTCAATCTGATTGCCAAGATTGGTATCGACCTTGCCTTTGTGTGGATTGTCTATCTTATGGGTCGCTCCAAGGCTGCCGACTCTGAGTGGGTCCTGAACGGTGGCGCCGTCATCAAGGTTGCCGTTGCCGTTATTGTCGGCGCTTTGGGCATTTGGTACGCCATGGAGAACGGTTTTGCGAACGACATGTCCGCTGCCACCTTCCTGCCCGAGCTCACCAACACCAACGCGCTCGGCTACCTGTCGATCATCATCTTTAACTTCATGGGCTTCGAGGTCATCTGCACCATGACCGACGATATGGCCGATCCCGCTCGCGATATCCCCAAGGCTATCATCGTCGGCGGCCTGTCTATCGCCGTGATCTATCTGTTCGCTGGCTTTGGCATCGGCGCTGCTGTGCCGGCCGATTCCATCGATCCCGACTACGGCATGATCTACGCTGTCCAGACCATGGTGGGCGACTCCATGATCTTCAAGGTCATCTGCATTGCCTTCCTGATCACCCTGTTCGCCAACATGGCTGCCTGGTCCTTCGGCGTCAACTCCGTTGCTCGTTATGCTGCCGAGCATGGCAACATGCCCAAGGTCTTCGCCTCGATGATCTCGGATGACGACATGCCCAACGGCGCCAACCTGGTCAACGCCATCGTCGCCTCCCTGGTGCTGTGCCTGCAGCTCGTTCCCATCGACGCCATCTCCAACGGTGTCTTCTGGATGCTCTTCGGTACCTCCGTTGTATTCTTGCTGCTCACCTACATCCCGATGTTCCCGGCATTCCTCAACCTTCGTAAGAACGACCCTAACCGTGCGCGCGTCTTTACGTTCCCGTTTAAGGGCGTCATGATGAAGGTCATGCTGGCTATTCCCTGCATCGAGCTGATTCTGGCTATCGTTGCAACGCTGATTCCGTTCTCTGTCGATGAGATTGGCGATAAGGTCCCGATGATCGTTATCTTCATCGTGCTCTTGCTTATTGGCGAGGTTGTCCGCGTCGTCAGTGCTAAGGGTCGCGAGACCGAGTACAAGGGTCTCACCCCTGAACTAGCTGCTCAGCGTCTCGCTGAGGAGGCCGCCGAGGCCGAGGAGAACTAGAGCACCCGGATTCGGGGCTCCAACCCTCCTTGCGTACCAACGTGCGCTTCGTCGGGCTTGTCGCTCCCGACTCCGGGCACTCTAACCTCTTCGGAGGCGTGCCCAAGCGACAGGTTTGCTAACCATTCCCTGGGGTGGGTGTGAGCGATAGCTCCGGTAACCACCGCCCACCCCAATCTCTCTTCCGTATCCTTCGTGCGTTTTGTCTCCGCGCGCCAGGTTACGTCGTCGCTTGCCGGTGCGACTCCGTGAAAACCGGCGCCGGGCGCCCCGACCTTTGCCGGGGGACGGGCGTCCGCCACCTCTTGGTTTTAGGCTGCGGGTAATTCGCCCGCAGCAAGCGATCGTTCGATTTGGAGGAAATCTTATGCGCACGATTACCGAGTCCGAGTCCACCCCCAAGGCCGACGGCTTCTTTATGCCCGCTGAATTCGCCCCGCAGGATCGCGTGTGGATGGGCTGGCCCCACCGCACCGACACCTGGGCCCACGGCGCCAAGCCGGCTCAGAGGCAGTATGCCGCCATCGCCCGCGCCATTGCCGAATTCACCCCGGTTACCATATGCGCCAACCAGGCCGACTACGCCAACTGCAAGGCCGCCTTTGAGGAAGACGAGAACGTCACCGTTATCGAGATGACCACCGACGACGCTTGGTTCCGCGACACCGCTGCCACTTTTGTTATCAACGGCAAGGGCGATAAGCGCGCCAACCACTGGCACTTCAACGCCTACGGCGGCCTCGTTGACGGCCTCTATTTCCCGTGGGACAAGGACGAGCAGATCGCCCTTAAGATGGCTGAGCTTTCCGGCTGCCGTCGCTATCGTCCCGATGACATGATCCTCGAGGGCGGTTCCATCACCGTCGACGGCGAAGGCACCGTGGTCGTGACCGACCAGTGCCTGCTTTCCCCGGGCCGCACCTGCTCTGCGGTTCTGGAGGAGGAAGAGGATCCCGAGTCCATCTGGCCCAAGTTCCACAAGAAGTTTGAGCCCTGGAGCGAGGAACTTCGCGCCTATATGGACGAGCACCTCAAGGATTACCTGGGTGTCGAGAAGGTCATCTGGGTCAAGGAGGGCATCGATCCCGAGGAGACCAATGGCCACATCGATGATGTCGCTACGTTCATCGCTCCGGGCGTCATGGCCTGCATCTGGACCGACGATCCCGAGTATCCGTTCTACGAGCAATGCCACGCTGTCTACGAGACCCTCTCCAACGCCGTTGACGCCAAGGGCCGCAAGGTGAAGGTCTACAAGCTCTGCATGCCCGTGAACCCGCTGTTCATGGACCAGGCTTCCTGCGATACCATCGACGCCGACGAGAACGCCGAGCCGCGCGTCGCCGACGAGCCGCTGATCGCCTCCTACATGAACTACCTGGTCACCAACCACGGCGTTATCGTCCCGCAGTACGGCGACGAGAACGACCAGCTTGCCATTGACACGCTCCAGAAGATCTACGACGAGGTCTGGGGCGAGGGCGTCTACAAATGCGTCGGCGTTCAGTCCGAGCAGGTCGTCTTCGGTGGCGGAAACATCCACTGCATTACTCAGCAGGAA
>USJB01000130.1 GCA_900554905.1 uncultured Collinsella sp.
TATGCGTCTCAGCGCCCCATGTGCGTGGACGTTTTGCAGTCACGCGGACGAAGGGATTTATCCTATGTGCGGAATTGTCGGCTACACCGGCTCTGATATTGCAAAGAACATCCTGGTCACGGGTCTTAAGCGTATGGAGTATCGCGGCTATGACTCCTCGGGTGTCGCGCTCGAGGTGGGCGAGGGCGCCGCGGCGCACCTCGACGTCATCCGCCGCGTGGGCAAGGTCGCGGGCCTGGAGAGCGAGCTTTCCAACATCGACAGCGATGCTACCTGCGGCATCGGCCACACCCGCTGGGCCACTCACGGCAAGCCTTCGGTCGTTAACGCCCATCCCCACACTAGCTGCGACGGTCGTATCGCCATCGTCCACAACGGCATCATCGAGAACTTCGCCGAGCTGCGCGAAGAGCTGGAGGGCCGCGGCCATCACTTTAAGAGCGAGACGGATACCGAGGTCTTCGCACATCTGATCGAAGAGGCCTATACCGAGACACATGACCTGATGGCCTCTGTGCGCGAGGCCTGCACCCACGTGGTGGGCGCCTATGGTTTGGCCGCCGTTTCCGCCGATGAGCCTGGCGTGATCGCCGTGGCCCGCAAGGATTCCCCGATCGTAGTCGGCGTGGGCGAAACCGGCTCCTATGTTGCTTCCGATGTCATCGCGCTCATCGACGCCACCCGCGATGTCGTGGTGCTCGAGGACGGTCAGTTTGCCAAGCTCACGCCCGCAGGCGTCGAGTATACCGACGAGGCCGGCAATGTGATTGAGCCCAAGGTTACCCATGTCGACTGGGATCTGGACATGGCCGAAAAGGGTGGCTACCCCGACTTTATGCTCAAGGAGATCCATGAGCAGCCGCGCGTCGTGCGCGATACCCTGGTGGGCCGCATGACCCCCGCCGGTGAGCTCGATATCGATGAACTGGGCCTTTCGCTCGAGGAACTCAACGATATCGACCGCGTCTACGTGATCGCTTGCGGCACCAGCTACCATGCCGGTCTCATTGCCAAGAACCTTATCGAGGGCTGGGCTCGCATCCCTACCGAGGTTGAGGCGGCCAGCGAGTTCCGCTATCGCAATCCCATCATTACGCCGACGACGCTTGTCGTTGCCGTGTCCCAGTCGGGCGAGACGGCCGATACCCTTGCCGCCATTCGCGACGCGCGCATCAAGGGTGCCAAGGTCTTCGGCATCACCAACGTGGTGGGCAGCCCAGTGGCGCGTGAGAGTGACGGCGTCATTTACACCAAGGCCAACAAGGAGATCGCAGTTGCCTCGACCAAGAGCTTCATCGGCCAGGTCGTGAGCCTTACGCTTTTGGCCCTGCTGCTGGCGCAGGTCAAGTACCGCTTGACCACCAAGCAGGCGCGCATGCTGTTCCGCGAGCTTTCCGATACGGCCGAGCAGATCCAGTGGATTCTGGATACGCAGACCGAGGCCGTGCATGAGGCCGCCCTGCTGTGCAAGGACGCGCAGTCGGCGCTGTTCGTGGGCCGTGGCATGGGTGCCGCTATTTCCTACGAGGGTGCGCTCAAGCTCAAGGAAGTCAGCTACCTACACGCCGAGGCATATGCCGCCGGTGAGATGAAGCACGGCCCCATTGCCTTGATCGACCCGGGCTTCCCTGTCATCGCCGTGGCCACCAAGAGTGCCACCTACGACAAGACCGTGTCGAACCTCATGGAGTGCAAGGCGCGCGGCGCCAAGGTCATCGTCGTTGCTACCGAGGGCGACGAGGAAATCAACAAGATTGCCGACTGCATCATTCGCGTGCCGGCCGTCCGCGACGTGTTCAGCCCCATCACGGCGAGCGTCCCGCTGCAGCTGCTCGCCCGCGAGGTTGCCATCCTGCGCGGCTGCGACGTCGACCAGCCTCGTAACCTGGCGAAAAGCGTTACTGTCGAGTAATCGAGTTCCGTCGTTCTAACAACTAAGGCCCGGCTCCGTTGTGGCGGAGTCGGGCCTTGTTTCATTTGACCAGATAAAACCTGCCAAAATGAACCTGTCCCTTTTTGGCAGGTTAGCTGAGCTTGCTGGTCTCGAAGTACTCGGGGAACTGGTCCAGAACCTCGGTTTGGTTGCGGAACATCATGTGCAGGTGCTTGCTGACCAAAAAGCTCGCTTCGATGGGGTCGCGACCGGCGATAGCGCGGCGAATCTGCTTGTGCTCGTTCACGATGTCCTGATTGTCGAGAACCTGCGTGGCGGCGCGCAGCCAGCGGAAGCGCTCCAGGTCGGCATTGGTCTCTTCGAGCCACGACCACACGGTGCTGCGACATGCGATGCTAAAAATCATGTGATGCATGAGGTTGTCGCTCAAAAAGAAGCCGATGCGATCCTCTTCGGCCATGGCCTTTTCCTGCAGCGCGATGGCGCGGTCGAGCTGCTCGATGCCGGCCGACGTGGCGCGCGCACAGCACTCCACGATCACCTGCTTTTCCAGATGCTCGCGGATGTAACAGGCACTCTCGGCAAGGGTGAGGTTGATGGGCGAGACGTAGGTGCCGCTCTGGGGCACGGTGCGCACCAGGCCCTCTTGCGCCAGGCGCACCAGTGCTTCGCGCACAGGGGTGCGCCCCATATCCAGGTCGTCGCAAAGTTGCTTGACGCCCAGCTTTTCGCCCGGCTTGTAGTCCAGGTAGACGATTTTGCGTCGAATGGTGTGGTAGGACTGGTCCTGTAGGCTCGTTTCCTGCTCGCCGACGTGCATCGATTCTTCCATAGCGCCTCGCAACTGTTCTATCAAACTCATATGTCAGTTGTTAATTATGCCGCGAATCAGCTCTCCGCGGTGGGTAATTCGGCTGTCGCCCGAGAACTATTGCGGCATCTTAGTCTGTATTTGCGCAGGGCTGCGCTCAATGTTGCCGTATCATAAGCCGTCGCAAACGTGAAATAGAAAGAAGGAATCCCATATGCAACTGGCAAATATCGTACGCGAGCGCTGGAAGGGCGTCTTGTTCTGCCTGATTATCGCTATCCCCGCGACGCTGCTCGGCAAACAAATTGAGGTGGTTGGCGGGCCGGTGTTTGCCATCCTCTTTGGCATGGTCCTGGCGCTCGTCTTTCCCAAGAATCGTCGCGAACCGCTCGCCGCCGGCGTTACCTATACGTCCAAAAAAGTCTTGCAGTACGCGGTTATCCTGCTTGGCTTTGGCATGAACCTCTCCCAGATTCTGTCCAAGGGCGCCCAGTCGCTGCCGATTATCGTGGCGACGATCTCGACCTCGCTTGTCATCGCCTTTGTGCTCTGCCGCGTCATGAACGTACCGGGCAAGATCGCGACGCTTGTGGGTGTGGGTTCGTCGATTTGCGGCGGTTCTGCCATCGCCGCGACCGCACCCGTCATCGATGCCGACGATCGCGAGATTGCCCAGGCCATTTCGGTCATCTTCCTGTTTAACGTTATCGCGGCGCTCGTGTTTCCGACGCTCGGCGGCATGCTCGGGCTGACCAACGAGGGCTTTGGCCTGTTTGCCGGTACCGCCATCAACGACACCTCGTCCGTAACGGCTGCGGCGAGCGCTTGGGACAGCATACATCCCGGCGCCAATGTGCTCGAAAGCGCCACAGTGGTCAAGCTCACCAGGACGCTGGCCATCATTCCCATCACGTTGGTCCTCGCATGCTGGCAGATGCATCTGGCGCGCAAGGCCGGCGGCGACGCCAAAAGCACGTTCTCGCTTAAACGCGCGTTTCCCATGTTCGTGCTGTTCTTTGTGCTGGCGAGCGTGATCACCACGGTGTTTCAGCTTCCCGCATCCTTTACGGCTCCCATCAAGGAGCTGTCGAAGTTCTTTATCGTGATGGCCATGGCGGCTATTGGTTTTAATACCGATATCGTCGAGCTGGTCAAAAAGGGCGGCAAGCCCATCGCATTGGGCTTTTGCTGCTGGATTGGCATTGCGTGCATGAGTTTGGGAATGCAGCACGTGCTGGGAATCTGGTAGAGAAGTAGCTTATTTGCGTGCTGGTTGCCGGTGAGCGCATTCTCACGGTGGAGCGATAGGAGCTCTTGCGGGTATGGCTTGTCCGCAGGTT
>USJB01000131.1 GCA_900554905.1 uncultured Collinsella sp.
GCTTGTTGCATGAAAAGCGGGCGTATATCACCGCAGTTCTAGCTGTTGGCATTGAACGGAACCTCCTCACCACTTCTCTCGCACTCGTCAAGCCAAGAGAACACAGCTTCTGGATCTGGAATCATGGCAACAATCTCAGGTATCCCCTGCGCGTACCATCCAACGTTTTTGCACCTAATCTTGACCCGGTATCCCATACGGATCATTTTTCGAATGCTTTTGCTCATTGGGCTAAAAGAGCCAAATGGCTTGCCCCTATACATAAGCGCGTTGTTTCCGTGTTCGGCAGTATTCCATTCTGTTCCCGTCAACTCGCTTACAAGGGTGACAGGCTTCCTAGCGACCTCAGCATCGAATGTCTGCCCGACCCTTATTCCCTTCAATGGCCCGCCGTAGTAGGTGTAGACATCGCGCTCGCGTGAGCCGGATAGAACGATCTCCTTTGTTGGGAACATCTCGGAAACCTTCTCGTGCGCAGTGTTTGAAACTTGATTTATAGCGACCTTCGCAGCGGCTTTAGCCATATCACCAAGAAGTCCCATGCCTATTCCTCCTCGTATGTCATCCGAGCCATCTCTTCAAGGGACACGCCAAGAGCGTCCGCTATCGCCTTAGCTTTACCAAGTGTTGGCTCTTTTGCCCTTCCGCTCAAAAGGGCAGAAACGGTCGATCTAGGGGAACCAATAGCGCGAGCAAGCTCAGCTGGAGTCATTCCCTGTTCCTCTAAGTAATGTGCGAGAACAAACCGGTACTCCATGGCCTCCCCTTACAGTCCAAATATTTACACGTACAAAGTATTGCACGGTGTAAAACTTTGTACAATACTGTAGGAGTACAAAGTTTTGTACGGGAGAAAGGAGAAGCATGAACCTGTCGGAGAAGGTCAACGAGTACGCCGAAACGAATGGTGTTACACGTGACGCGCTGGCAGACAGTCTCGGTATGAGCCGATCTTCGTTCTTTAACAAAGTTCGAGGCTCGTACGAGTTCAGCCTGTCTGAAGCCTACGCGCTATCTCGCATCCTCGGCGTTTCGTTGGACGAGCTGCATGAGCTAGCGGTGGCCTAATGAGCGACGAGAAGCAACAGGAGCAGCGTCAGAAGACGGCCCGCGAAGTTGCCTTTGACGGCATGTGCTCGACGATCCGCCAAGCATATCGCGAGTGGGAACGCCAGCAGAAGGGAGAAGCGAAGGCGTGAAGCAGTGGTCTACACGTGAACTTCGTTACCTCGAAGAGCACGCCGGAGACGGCGCCAAGCAGGTAGCCAAGGACCTCGGGCGCTCCATCGACTCGGTGAAGCACATGGCGCGGAAGTGCGGGCTCTCACTCCGCAAGCGCTGTCAATGCCCCCACTGCGGCCAATGGACGTTCCGCCCGCTGAACCGGATCAACGGCTGGTGCATCGAGTGCACGAAGGAGCTTCACATGGCAGACCTGGCAGAACAAGCGGAGGCCATGAAGGAAGAGGCCTCAAGGGAGATCAGGAACAACCGCACGCGCCAGTGCTTCTACAGCGCGAAAAGCCGGGCTAAGAAAAAGAAAAATAGCCACGGAAAAAGCCACGGTTAACCTGACCTGCGAAAACACCGAAAGGAGAACGGAAATGCAGACAAAAAAGAAAGCGAGCGCCCCCCGCTACCACACTTCGGGCACCCGCTACGTAGCCGCCTCGAAAGAGGCTGCGACCATCATACCATTCGAGGGCAAGCGCCCGACGGCACAGGAGCAGCTTGAGCGCTCCCAGTTCAAGGCGGGCGTCATGGTCGGCTTCCTCGCGGCCCTCATGATCTTCCTCGCCGTGCTCTGGCTCTGGGTCATCCCCACGATGGACCAGGCTGTTGCCGACGCCCAGCGAGCCGTGGGCAGCATGGCGGTGCTCAATGCGTAACGACGAGATATACCGCCCCAAACCCCAGAGCAACCAGCTTGAGATCTTCGGCCTGGGCATGGCTGGCGAGCAAGACGTTGCCGAGGCCAAGAAGTGGATCGAGGCCAACCCCGAGGCGTGGCGGTTCATGCTCTCCAACGCCCGCCGTCTCAAGGAGAAGGGCTACGTGTCGATCAACTACCTGGTGAACATGGTGCGCAACGAGCTGCACGTCGGCTGCAAGAACGGCATAGCCCCAGCCCTTGCCCGAATCATGGAGGCGCGGTACCCAGAGCTGCGCGGAGCCTTCAACAAGCACCGCAGCCAGAGCGATGGGTTCAGCGAATGAGCTGGCAGCGCACCCTTGCGGCCACGGCGCACATCACCATGCACCCAGCAGAGCTTGTTGGAAAGCAGCGCCCTATGACCGACTACCGCAACCACCGCACCTACATGCCGACCAAGACGCTCAAGGCCGAGAAGGCCATCAAGGACGCGTTCCGCGCGGCATACGGCGAGACCTTCGCCAACCACGACGGCCCGGTCGTGATGCGGATCTCGACCACCAGGCCGCTCGCGAAGAGCAACCCGAAGTACTGGGAGGGCCGCGCCGACCTCGGCAAGCCCGACTGGGACAACCTCGGCAAGCTCGCCTGCGACGCGCTCAACGGGATCGCCTTCAAGGACGATTCGCAGGTCGACATGGGAGCCGTCACCAAGCGCCCGAGGTCGCCATACGGCACCAAACCACGCATAGACATCTACATCGAGTACTTCGTCGAGGAGTACGTGAAGGAGAAGAAATGAACGCCAAATACTTCGAAGAGAACGGCTTTGAGGACGTCCACGGGAGCCAGTTCCACAAAGCAGTGCTCAACCACGCCGCCTGCATCGCGAACAACCTCATGTTCGACGCCACGCATCCTGACAACAACGACGGCGAGACGGCGGCAAACGCCTACCACGTGATGATCGCGCTTTGCGAGGCCGGGCTTTCCAGGATCGACGAGAAGTGCGTCGCCAAGAGCCGCGAGTTCATCGCCGACAAGATCAAGCCCGTCAGCGAGGAAGAGCGCGAGTTCGGTCGCGCGTTCCTTGCCGCCGTTCTCGGCATCAAATAGGAGGTAACGACATGATCAACGAAGCCACCATCCAGGCGCAGTTCAAGCAGGCCACCGTGAAGGGCAGCGTTGCGACCCTGCAATTCGAGATCCCGACCGACAACGCCGACGCCTTCCGCGTCATCAAGCAGAGCGGCAAGACGGTTTTGCTCACCGTGGCTGAGCAGCAGCAGGCCATGGACTTCGACGACGAGACGGGCGAGATCTATGGCTAAGGAAACCGAACCGCAGCAGGTCGAGGCCGAGGTCATCGAGGCCGAGGCCACCACGCTTGAGGTCACGTACACCGAAGCCACCATCGCTTCGAACATGGACGCGTTGGAGGCCCACGTGAAGAAGGTCGTGGCCGACTACGAGGGCGCCACCTACGACCTCACGAGCGCCCAGGCCATCAAGGAGGCCAAGCACGACCGCAGCTACCTCAACGGCATCAAGAAGGAGATCGACGAACGCCGCAAGGCCGTGAAGCGCGAGTACAACAAGCCGCTCGACGCATTCGAGAGGCGCTGCAAGCAGATCACGGCCATCATCGACGAATCAACCGACGCCATCAAGGCGCAGCTCGACGAGGCCGAGCAGACGCGCAAGGACGCGCTCTACTCACGCCTACGGCAGCACTACGAGGAGTTCGCGGGGCTGCTCGCGCCGGTCGTCCCCTACGAGCGCCTGCATGAGCCGCAGTGGCTCAACAAGACCTTCGGCGAGATCAAGGCGCAGCAGGCGCTTGAGGCAAAGGTGTCCGACGTGGCCCGCGACTGGGAAACGCTCAAGGCCCAGCAGGAGGCGATGCCGCACTACGCCGACGCGGAGCGCGAGTTCTTCCGCACGCTCGACCTCGGAGCCGCCTTGAACGCGGCGCGTTTGGCCGACGAGGAAGACCAGCGCATCGCCGAGCTGAAGGCGGCCATGGCGCCAGAGCCCGAACCGGAACCGATGCCGGAACCAGAGCCTGAGCCGGTCGAGGTCCCCGAGCCTGAGCCGATGCCCGCGCCAGTGCCAAT
>USJB01000132.1 GCA_900554905.1 uncultured Collinsella sp.
CAGCGTCGCGTTGCCACGTACTTCTTGCACGAGCAGATGCTCGCCAACTATCGCGCGCTGTACGACGAGACGGCGCAAGCGTTTGACCTGCCCAGAGAGGGGGAGTAGCCGGTGGCCGGAATCGGTTTTGAGCTCAAACGCCTGTTTAAGCGCAAGGGCCTGTTTGCCACGATGCGCGCCTATGGCTACGCCGGCATTGTGTGCACGGGTCCCATGCTGCTGGGCGTGCTGCTGCAGGTGGGCATTTTGGTGCTATGCGGCCTGTGGGGTGTGGGCCGTGCCAACCAGGACCTGCTGGTGTGCATGGTGACCTACACACTGCTGGCCTCGCTTTTGCTCACGAGTTTTTTCTCCATGCCGGTCACGCGCTTTTTGGCTGATATGTTGTTTGCCGAGCGCGAGGATGAGATCCTGCCTTCGTTTTGGGGCTCCAACGCCATCATGCTCGTTGCGGGCACGGTGCTCTACGGCGTCTTTTTGCTGTTCTCGGGCGCCACGCTGTTGCAGGGGCTGCTGTGCCTGTGGCTGTTCAACATTATGATCGTCAACTGGAACGGCATGAGTTACCTCACGGCCATCAAGGATTACCGCGGCATCCTGTGCAGCTTTGCTGCGGCCATTGGCGTGGCGTGCTTGTGCGCCCTAGTGGCGCTGGCGCTGGGACTGCCGCCCGTCGAGGGCCTGCTGGCCTCGATCGCCCTGGGCTACGGTGTGATGCTCGCCTGGGATGTGGTGCTGCTGTACCGGTATTTTCCTCAGAGCGATCGCAGTCCCTGGCTCTTTTTGCGCTGGCTCGACCAGTTTATGCCGCTGGCACTCACGGGCCTATTTACCAACCTGGGACTCTTTGCACATCTGGTAATTATTTGGGCCGGTCCCATTGGCGTGCAGGTCAAGGGCTTGTTTTATGGTGCGCCCTACTACGATGTGCCGGCGCTGATCGCGTTTTTGACGATCCTGGTCACGACCGTCAACTTTGTGGTCTCGGTCGAGGTCAACTTCTATCCGCGCTACCGCGACTACTACAGCCTGTTTAACGACGGCGGCGTGGTGGGCGACATCGTGGTGGCAGAGGAGGGGATGCTCTCCACGCTCAACAGCGAACTGCGCTTTTGCGCGCTCAAACAGTTGTTTGTGACCGCGGCGGTCATCTCGCTCGAGACCACGGTGCTGTCGGCCTTACCGTTGGGCTTTAACAACCTTATGCACGGGTATTTTCGCACGTTGTGCGTGGGCTATGGCCTGTATGCCGTGGGCAATACGGTGATGCTCATCTTGCTGTACTTTACCGACTACAAAGGCGCCGTGCTTGCCTCCGGGCTGTTCGCGGGCGTGGCCGGGCTGGCGACTGCCGTGTCGTTGCTTTTGCCGCAGCAGTTTTACGGCTTTGGCTTTTTGTTGGGTGCAGCGGTGTTTTTTATCGTGGCGCTTCTGCGGCTCGATACCTATACCACCAACTTGCCGTATCGTATCCTGAGCCAGCAGCCCATTGTGGCGACCGACAAAACGGGTCGCTTTACACAGCTGGGCCGCTTGCTCGACCGTGCCGAGCAGCGCTATGAGGAAGGTCGCCATAAGGGTGAGCCATATGGCGCGTTTGAGCGCGCAGTAGTTCACGTGTATCGCAAGCATTGGGGAGGTTCTGATGACCGATAGGATGATGTCTCGCCGCTGCCTGATCGAGGCGGCTGCCGGCGCGCTGTTGCTTTCGGGCTGCTCGGTGCAGGAAGACTCCTCGACCAAAAAGGTCAAAAAGCAGGACAAGATTAAAAAGGCCGATGCGTCTAGCGAGATCAAGCATCTTCGCGACAAGGACGAGCTGTACGAGGTTTACGACGACTCGGGCATCGTATGCATGTACCTGACGGTCTCTCGCGGCAACAGCTCTGAGAATACCGATCATAGCTGGGCCGAGATCAATACCTACTCGGTGTATGACTATGCCGACATGGGCGTGACGCGCTATCAGGTTATGGGCCTGCTGCAGCCTGGCGATGATAAGGGTCCCGTTGCTGGCGAGGTGGGCTATGGCGAGAAGGCGCCCAACGCCACGGTGCAGGTGCGCGGTCAGACGTCGAGTACCTATACGCAAAAGAACTACAAGGTGGAGCTCAAAAAGGGCAAGGGCACGTGGCGTCAGCAGCGCGCGATTGCGCTTAACAAGCACATGGGCGAGGGCATGCGCTTTCGTAACAAGATGGCCTACGATCTGATTCGTGGCATTCCCCAGATGATGGGCCTGCGCACGCAGTTTGTGCACTTATGGGTGTGCGACCAGACCGAAAAAACTAACGACACCTTTGAGGACTACGGTCTGTTTACGCAGGTCGAGCAGCTCAACAAGACGGCGCTCAAGGCCCACGGTCTGGATAAGAGCGGGCATCTCTATAAGGTGAACAGCTTCGATTTCCATCGCTTCGAAGACACCATTAAGCTCGCCGATGACCCCGACTATAACCAGACGGCGTTTGAGGGCATGCTCGAGATTAAGGGTGATTCGGACCACACCAAGCTCATCGAGATGCTCGATGCGCTCAACGACGAATCGCAAAAGATCGATAACGTGCTCGATACCTACTTTGATACCGAGAATCTGGTCTATTGGCTGGCGTTTCAGATTCTGACGGGCAACTGTGATACGCAGAACCGTAACTGCTATCTGTACAGCCCGCTTAACTCCAAGGTCTGGTACATCCTGGATTGGGACAACGACGGCATGCTGCGCAAGTTCGAGTTGAGCCTGACAGGGTTCTCGGATTATGCGAGCTGGGAGCGCGGCGTGAGCAACTACTGGGGCAACGTGCTATTTAACCGCGCGTTGCGCAGCAAGTCGTTCCGCAGCGAACTCGACCGTGCCGTCAAGGACTTGCGCTCGTATTTGACCGAGACTCGCCTGACCAAGATGATCAAGCACTACCGCGATGTGACTGAATCCCTGGTCTTTGCTTCGCCCGATATCGACAATCTGCCTGTCACCAAGGACCAATACGAGCAGATCGCTGCGGCGATTCCCTCCGAGGTCGAGGAGAACTACAAGAGCTTTCGCGAGAGTTTTAAAAAGCCCATGCCGTTCTACATCGGCGTGCCGCAGATCGATAACGGTAAGCTGCGTATTAACTGGGATGCGTCCTACGACTTTGAGGCGCGCGACATTCGCTACACCGTGGAGCTTGCGCGCGACTATGCCATAAGCGACGTGGTCTTTAAGGCCGAGGACGTGCTGCTTCCCGAGGTGACCTGCGATGCGCCCGATGCCGGCCAGTATTTTGTGCGCGTGCGTGCCACCAACTCCGACGGTTATAGGCAAGATGCGTTTGACTACTATGTGACTGACGACGGCAAGCACTACGGCATGAAGTGTTTTTACGTGCAAGACGGCGGTAAGGTCGTGGAGGACACGTATGAGGAGGGCTAGCGCGCTGCTTGAGCGCTTGGCGGCTCCGCCTGTACGTACCACGCAGGAGCGTTACCGCCACGAGCTCAAATATCTCATTAACGAGGGCGAGCACTCCGCGCTTGCCTGTCGCATGGCGCCGGTTTTTAAACTGGACAAGCATGCGCGGGCGGGTGGTTACACCATTCGCAGCCTGTATTTTGACGACTACTGCAACTCGGCCTACGAGGAAAAAGACGCCGGTATCCTGATGCGCAAAAAGTATCGCGTGCGCATCTATAACGGCAGCGACAAGGTGATTAAGCTTGAGCGCAAAAAGAAGTACGGCAGCTGGATCTACAAGGAGGACGCGCCGCTTACGCGCGGCGAGTTTGAGCAGATTTTGGCTGGCGACTACGGCTTTTTGCTGAGGAGCCCCTATCCGCTCTGCCGAGAGTTCTACATCGAGTGCATCTGCAACATGATGCGCCCGCGGACCATCGTGGACTACGAGCGCGAGCCGTGGGTGATGGATGAGGGCACCGTGCGCATTACGTTTGACATGAACGTGCGTGCCGCGGTGGGAAGCTTCGATATCTT
>USJB01000133.1 GCA_900554905.1 uncultured Collinsella sp.
CCCCTCCAATCAGTCCCGTGGCGACCGTGGCCACCGCGGGCCTCAAGCATGTTCCGGACTAGGAGAACATGCCGGTGAGGTAATCATTCAGCCGCTTATCCTTGGGCCGTTGGAAAATCTCGTCAGTCTCGTCGTACTCGACCATATCGCCCATGTAGAAGAATGCCGTACGGTTGGACACGCGCGACGCCTGCTCCATGTTGTGCGTCACGATGACGATGGCGCGGTCGGCAACGATCGACGACATGAGGTCTTCGATCGCCAGCGTCGAGATGGGGTCGAGCGCCGAACAGGGCTCGTCGAACAGAATCACGTCGGGGTTGAGCGCCAGCGTACGCGCGATGCACAAGCGCTGCTGCTGGCCGCCCGAAAGCGCGTAGGCGCTCTTGTCGAGCTTGTCCTTGACCTCGTCCCACAGCGCCGCACCGCGCAGACTTTCCTCAACCATACAATCGAGCTCATCGCGGTCGGTGATGCCGTGGCGCTTGGGCGCAAACGTGATGTTGTCGCGAATGGACTTGCGGAAAGGATTGGGCTGCTGAAACACCATGCCAATGGAGCGTCGCAGCTCGTAGGTGTTCTCGGTCTTGGTGTTCACGTTGCGTCCGCGATAGCTGATCTCGCCCTCCACGCGGCAGCCGCGAATCTCGCGATTCATAAGGTTGAGGCTGCGCAAAAAGGTCGACTTACCGCAGCCCGAAGGCCCGATGAGCGCCGTGATCTCGCCCTTGTGAAAGTCGAGCGACGTATTGTGCAGCGCATGGTGGTCGCCATAGTACACGTTGACGTCCTTGGTGGAGAGCACGACCTCGTCGCTCACGGCCTTGCCACTCACGCGAACACGTTTCTCGCTCTCCCCCACGCTCGACAAAAAGTCCTGTGTCTCGGACGATGCCGCTTCGGTTACGGGCGTTGCATTCATCTCGCTCATTCGGCCGTCATCTTCCTTGCCAGTTGCTTGCCCACGATACGGGCGACTACGTTAAACAGCAGCACGCAAATCATCAGCAGCGCCGCGGTGCCCCAGACGATTTGCTGGGCCTCGGGGCTGCCCTCGCCGTAAATCTTGTAGATGTGCACGGCAAGCGACTCGCCGGGGCGGAACACGTTCCAGGCGCAGGTGGGGCTCGACAGGTTAAAGCTCAAGAAGTTCAGGCGAACCGGCGAGCTCATGCCCGAGGTAAAGAGCAGTGCCGCGGCCTCGCCAAACACACGGCCGGCCGAAAGCACGATGCCGGTCACGATGGCGGGCATGGCCTCGGGGATTAGGATATGCAGCGTGGCCTCCCAACGGGTGAGGCCCATGGCCAGGCACGCATCGCGCTGGGCCTGCGGCACGTCCTCGAGCGCCTGCTGGATCACGCGCACCAGGATGGGGATGTTGAACATGGTGAGCGCGACGGCACCGGAGATGATGGAGTACTTCCAGCCCAGCTGCACCGAGAACACCAGAAAGCCGAACATGCCGACGACGATGGAAGGCAGCGAGGACAGCGTCTCGATGGCGGTGGAGGCGATGTCGCGGATAGGGCCGTTCGGTGCGTACTCAACCAGGAAGACCGCTCCGCCCAGGCTGATGGGCACCGAGATGATCAGGGTAATCAGCAGCAGATAGAACGAGTCGAACAGCTGATAGAGCACGCCACCCTGGGTGCCGTTGGCGCGCGCGGGCTGCGTGAGGAAGCCCGGCTGGAACAGCGTCGAGACGCCCTCGAACAGGATATAGGCCACCATGGAGACGACGATGAGCATGACGATGGCGACGATCGCCGTCAGCACGCCCGTGGCGATGCGGTCCTGCTTTTGGACACGCCCGAGTCTCGCCTCGTCGATATGGATGCGCGTGCTAGCCACGAGCCTTCGCCCCCTTGCGGCCGATAAGATGGATGATCAGGATGAAGATGAGGCTCATGCCCATCAGCAGCAGACCAAGCGCCCACAGGACGTCGTCCTGCGCCGAGCCCTCGGCATAGACCGCCATGGACGTGGTGAGCGTGGTGGTGATGGTGGACGCCGGCGATAGCAGCGACGTCGGCATGGCCTCGATACCGCCGATGACCATGCGCACGGCGAGCGTCTCGCCAAAGGCGCGGGTCATGCCAAGGATGACCGCGGTCATGAGCGACGGCATGGCGGACTTGAGCACCACGTGCCAGATGGTCTGCCAGCGGGTATAGCCCAGAGCAAGCGAACCCTGACGGTAGCTGTCGGGCACGGCGCGCAGGCCATCGACCGAAAGGGTGGTCATCGTCGGCAGGATCATGACGGCCAGCACGATGGCGCCAGGCAGGATGCCCAGGCCCGTACTCACGTGGAAAACGCTCTTCATAAGGCCGACGACCACGTGAAAACCGATCAGGCCAAAGACGACCGAGGGGATGCCGGTCAAAAGCTCAATGAGCGGCTGAAAGACCTTGGAACCAAACTTAGGGCTAATCTCGACCGCAAAGATGGCAGAGCCGATGGCGATGGGCAGCGCGATGAGCGTGGAGAGCACCATGACCGCAAACGAGGTGACGATCAGGGGCAGGGCGCCGGTGTAGGGTAGGCCGTTTTCGGCTGTGTTGGCCAGGTCCCACTTGGCGCCGGTGAAGAACTCGGCGACCGAAACGCCGTCCTTGAGAAAAGCCGAGAGGCCCTTTTGGGCGACCATAAAGATGAGCGCGGCAACGACAAGCGTCACGAGCGCTACGCACGCGCCCGTGACGCCCAGGCCCACGTTCTCAAGGTCGCGCTTTGGCAGCTGTTTTGCCATTGCAAACCTTTCCGGGGCGATTACTTATTTAGCGGAGACCTTGCCGCTGGCATCCTTGACGACCTTCATGGCAGAGACGGGGATAAAGCCCTGCTCCTCGACGAGCTTGCCCTGGACGTCGTCGGAAAGCATGAATTCCAGGAAGGCCTTGGTGGCCTCGTCGGCGTCCTTGGCGCAGTACATGTGCTCGGTCGCCCAGATCTTGAAGGAGTCGTCGGTGACGTTTGCGCTCTTGGGCTCGACACCCTCGACCTTAACGGCGTTGAACTTGGAGTCGTCGAAGTGCGAGAAGTCGAGGTAGGAGATGGCGTTGTCGGTGCTGCCCATCTGAGTCTGGACATCGCCGGACTTGTCGAGCTCGGCGTCGCCCTTAAAGTCGACAGCCTCGTCGCCAAAGACGGCAGCCTCGAAGGTGGCGCGGGTACCGGAGCCGGCCTTGCGGTTGAGAACGACGATGGTGGCGTCGTCGCCGCCGACCTCCTTCCAGTTGGTGATCTGGCCAGAGAAGATGCCCTTGAGCTGCTCGAGGGACAGATCGTCGACCGTCACGTTCTTAGAGACGACGGGGCCCATGCCCACAACGGCGACCTCGTGGTCGACGAGGTTCTTGACCTGGTCGGCCTCGAGCTTGGTCTCGGCGAAGACGTCGGAGTTACCGATGGTGACGGTGCCGGCGGCGACAGCGGTCAGGCCCTTGCCCGAACCGTTGCCCGAGCCGGAGACGGAGACGTCGGGGTTGGCGTCCATGAACTTCTCGGCAGCAGCCTCGACGAGAGCCTGGAACGAGGAGGCGCCGTCGTAGGTCACCTCGCCGGAGACGGACTCGGCAGCAGCGGCGCTACCCTTGTCGGCGGCATCGGATGCGCCGGAGCCGCCGCACCCAACGAGACCGAGACCGACGATGCTGGCAAGACCACCAGCGAGGCCGAGGAACTGACGACGAGAATAAGCCTGATCGAGCATGATCTTCCTTTCATACATGCGACTCGCGGGCACCCTGCCCGCTTTGCTGTTTGGAAAGATACGGCCTCGATCGGGCAGCGCCCGCGCCAGCTGCGGTTTCTTACGGTCATTTGATAGACCCTTACCGCAAGCGCGGCCCAGCCTTTACAAACGGATAACAATCCCCACCCAAGCATGGCACGCTTTTTACACCAGAGCGAAGTAGTCATTGGGGACGTTCTTAAACGACTAGTCGTTGGGGACGTTCTTGTTTG
>USJB01000134.1 GCA_900554905.1 uncultured Collinsella sp.
ACGGCGATGCGCAGCGGGCCCTCGGCGCCACGGCCCGCGGCGTGATCACCATCGGAAGCGGCGTCCTCGGCCGAGGTGCGCACGGCCTCCAGACGCTCGAGCGAAAAGGCGAAGCCCGCCGCCGGCACCTCGATACCGTCGCCAAATGCGCCGGTAAAGATGGAGTCGTAGCGTCCGCCCGAACCGACCGGATCGGGCAGGCCGCCGGCATAGGCCTTAAAGACCAGGCCCGTGTAGTAATCGAAAGAGTTCATGATGGAGAAGTCGAATGACAGCACCTGGGCGTCCTCGGGTGCCAGGCCCTCGACCAGGGCACGCAGCTCGCGCGTCAGCGGCGCGACGATGCCGGCAGCCTCCAGCAGCGCATCCACGCGGTCGAGCACCTCGGCACCGCCGTGCAGACGCGGCAGCTCGCAAATGGCGGCCTTGACGGCATCGGACTCGACGCTTGCCGCCACGCGGGCATCGAGGCCCACAAAGTCGTTGGCGTGCACGCAGCGCAGGGCCTCGGCAGCCAGCTCACGATCCTCGCATACCGCGAGCAATTCCTTAAAAGGACGCACGCTGCCTGCGATAATGCGCGCATCGGGAAGTGCCAGCTCGCGCACGGCCTCGGCGACCAGCGAGACAATCTCGACATCGCCCGAGGTATCGCCCGCGCCGATAAGCTCAAAGCCCAACTGCGTAAACTGGCGCGAACCACCGGCATTGCGCTGACACTCGCGAACCACCGGCGCCTCGTAACGTAAGCGCAGAGGCAAGTCGGCAGCGCGCATACGGGTCGAAACCAAGCGCACGATCGGCAGCGTGTTGTCGGGACGGACCACCAGCAGGCGGCCATCATCGTCAAAGAGCTTAAACGGCGTGTCCGCAATGCGGCCGCCCTCCTCGAGCGAACCCTTGTCCTCGAGCAGCGGCGTCTCGACCGGAAGGTAATGATGCTCCCTAAAGCAGCCCTTCACCGTCAGCGCAATCTCCTCGCGCGCCTGAGCCTCCTCGGGCAATATGTCCCGGAATCCCCACGGTGTGGCCGTCATCTGGTGAGCCTCCTCATGCTGTGTTTCGTATGGAACAGAAGACCGGCATAGCTCCGCCGGTCTTCTGGGTACTTTAGCATACTAGAGTGTTTGCGGGGAAAATCCGCCACAACCGTTCATAGCGTATTCATTTGGAAACATAGGGCGAGCGGTTGGCAGCAGTCTCTTGTCACAACGCAAAAAGGGCGCCCGCGCGAATGCGGACGCCCTTGTGTAGGGTCGAGATATCAACCAGCCAAGATATCGGCCCTGCGGCCAGCTCTTAGTAGTCGAACTGGTGGTAGTAGCGGCGGTACTTGAGGTTGTGCTTGGTGACCAGCTCGTAGTTGCGCGCGAGGCGGTCGGTGGTCAGCACGGACAGGATCCAGGGGGACACGATGACGCGGAAGTCGTCGTCCAGGCCCGGGATCGCGTACTCGGCGGTGTCGATGATGACGTAGTCCTCGTCGCCGGTCACGCCGCTGGTGAGGAAGGCGCGGACGCGCTCGTCGAGGGCGCGGCACTCGTCCTCTCCCATGAACAGGAACACCGGGACGCCGGGCTCGAGCAGCTCGAGCGTGCCGTGGAAGAAGTCGTGCGAGGTGATGTGGCGGATGCGCTTCCACTGCATCTCCTCGAGCAGGCACATGGAGTACAGGATGGTCTCGCCCCAGAGGGCCCCCGAGCCGATGAACATGGTGTAGTCGGCCAGCGCGTACTTCCTGGCGAGCTCCTCGGCGCGCGGCTCGAAGCGCTTGCGGATGTCGAGCATGTCCTTCCAGACGTCCTTCGTCTGCTCGATGAACAGGTCGAACTTGGGGAAGCAGCCGCGGCGGTTGAGCAGGCGCAGGCCGAAGCAGTCGGCGAGGTAGTAGCCCTTCTCGCAGCCGCCGGCGCCGTGGTCGGAGGCCATCATGACGCAGTTCTCGGCGCCCACGGCCTGCCCGATCTTGCCCTCGGGGTTGGTCATGGCGAAGACGCGCACGCCCATCTCCCTCATCTTGCCGACGGCCTCGAGCACCTCGGGGGTGGTGCCGGACTCGGAGGCGGTGAGCACGACGGACTTCTCGGTCATGCGCTTGTGGCCCATGGCGTTCCACTCGGCGGCGTGGATCAGGTAGACCTCGAGGTCGCGGTCGCCGAACTTGTTCATGAGGTACTCGAGCTGCATGAGCTCGTCCCAGGTGCCGCCGACGCCCATCAGGAAGACGGCGTCGTAGCCCTCCTCGTGCACGCGGTCGGCCAGGGCGGTCATCTTCTTGCCGGCCTCGTAGACGTTCCTGCCGTCCTCGAGGTAGCCCTCCTGGTCGAAGTGCATGATCTCGATCTTCTCGGTCTCCTTCATTCCCGCTCCTTTCACGAGCAGTTTGAATTGTCGCACGGAATGGACAGGCTTGCCGCCCCGTCTCGCCGCTTAACCTTGTGGACATCTTGGCCCCAAGCTCAACAATTCAAAGGTTCTTAATACCAGTGAACGATTACAGGTTAGCCGTTTTTAATACCGATTTTTTGATTTCATCCTCCCCTCTCGGTAGACGGTCAGTTTTTGCCGTTCATCGGTCATGCGACACATGTCCGTAAAAAAATGAGCACCCCGCCGTGCACGAGGATGCTCTAGACGCTAATAGTTGTAGGTATATCCGCCGGCATCACCGCGGTTAAAAGACTTGGCATGCTCGATCGCCTGCCCACTCGAGTCATAGGTCATGCATTCCAGTACGAGCGCCAGGTCGCCCGGCTCAAGATTGAGCAAACTCGCATCGCGTGCGCCCAGCGCTTCAATATCGAGTTTCTCAATCGACTTGTCCGGTTTGCGCCCCAACATGTCGTAGGTCTCGAACAGGCTGAAGACCGAAATGTCCACGTCTTCGATGCCCGGAAACAGCAGACACGGAATCAGCGTCATCTCAATCGACACGGGCTCCCCATCAATGCAGTTGAGACGGCGCACCGAGTAAAGCAGATCGTCCTCGGCGATGCCAAACAGGTAGGCGTAATACGGGCCGGCGTAGCGTTTGGAGCGCGCCAGAATGCGCACCGACGGCGTCGCGCCCGACGCCAGAACCGACTGACGGAAGCCGCCCTTGCGTTCGTGCTCGTCAAACCACTTGTGTCCCACAAAGGCGCCCTTGCCCTGCACGCGACGAATCTGGCCACTTTTGACCAGCTCGTCCATGGCACTTCGGATTGTCAGGCGCGTCGTGCCAAACTCCTCGGCCAGCTCGTTTTCGGACGGAATCATCGAGCCCGTCGGGTAGTCGCCGCGCTCGATTCGCTCCGCAATGCAGCGGCGAATTTGTTTGTAAACCGGCAAGTCTTCTACTGCATCAGCCATTCGACACCTACCTTCGTCGCAACGCCGTCTGCCTCGCCGTTATCGGCAAAACGATACTTGGTCGGCAGAATCACGGACTTGCAATACTCGACAAAGCCATCGTTCTCGTCACGCTCGTGCGAAGCCTTGTAAAACACCGGCGTGCCCTCCTGAGCACCCAGCAACTTGGCCTCGTCGGCGTTCAGACGGCTGATGGAAATATGCTCCTTGCCGTGCGTCACATGGACATTCCCTTCTTTGAGCAAAACGTCGTAGAGGCTTTCCTGCTCAAAATCGTGATCGGGAAGCGAGGGGCACAAAGACAGATTGACGTGGGCCGTCTCAATCGACGCCGGGGAACCATTAACCACGCGCACACGTCGAATGCAGAAGAGCGGCATGCCCAGGTCAATCTGGGCTTTTTGGGCAAGATCGATATCGGCATACACGACCTTGGACCAAACCAGGCGTGCGGTCGACTTTGAGCCAACCCTCTCCACCGCCTGCGTATAGTTCCATGTTTCCTGAAAGATGTTCAGCGGTTTGGGAGGACACACATAGGTGCCCGAACCGCGGCGGCTTTCCAAAGTTCCGCACGAAATAA
>USJB01000135.1 GCA_900554905.1 uncultured Collinsella sp.
CCAAACAGGAACTATTTCACCGCAACTTTTCTATAGATCGGATTTCGGGCTGACGCTAAGTTTGTAACATTTCAAAACTCTACCGGATTACGGAGCTGAATTGACAACCTCTATACATTCCGGTAATTTGCAAATTTCAACAAGCCATCTACCTGCGGTTTTATTTAGGCCATTTTTGCTGTGGTCGGGCATCACCAATCTATCCCCGTAATCCGCCCTACTTTTGATAGCAGTAAGTATGAAACGTGGCTATTTTTTCCCACTCTTTACCGCTATTGCGATCTCCACTCGCAGGACATCCTGAGTTGCGGTGAAATAAGGACTGTTTGGCGGGTAGATGCCGCTATTCAATCCCTATTTCACCGCAACTTAGTAGTTACTTGTGGATCAGGCGGGCGCAGAAGTGGCCGTCGTAGGAGTCGGCGTTTACGGGGACGCTTTGGAAGAGTCCGCGATCGTTTTGGCGCAGGGTGACGAGCTTCTTGGCCTGGGCGAACTCGGGCAGCTGCAGGATCTGCGCCTCGGAAAGGGGTACCAGGCTAAAGTCTGTGCCCTCGGGAGAGGCCAGGAAGGCATCTACGACCTGAGTGTTCTCCTCAGCAAAAACCGAGCAGGTGGCATAGATAAGCTCACCGCCGGCAGCCACGCGCGCAGCTGCTTCCTTGAGCATCGTCAGCTGCAGCTTGGGCAGCTCAGTCGTAACGTCGTTCTCGGTCAGGCGCCACGGAATCTCGGGGTGACGGCGCATGGTGCCGGTGCCAGAGCACGGCGCATCGATAAACACTGTGTCGAACAGGGCAGGCTCGCCAAGCATCGCGTCAAAGGACGTGAGCACCTCATTGAGCTCGCAGGCATCGCCCGACACCGTACGCACACCTGAGATACCCGCCTTATGCAGGCGCGCGAGATTCTGATCGCACTTGCGATCGTGCAGATCGAGCGCGGTATGCTGACGCTCGTACCCGGCACGTTTGGCCTGGCACATCATCACATAGGTCTTGGTGCCACGACCGGCGCCAATCTCCAGGCAACGCCCGGGACGGGTCGCCGCAGTAGCGATGAGCTGGGCGTTAAGGTCCGAGGCCACGGCCGCTGCGCGTTCAAACACGCCCGACGCAACGGTGGCCTGGGCATCGACCGGCGCATGGCAGCCCGGGAATACCGGCGCCACAAGCTGCGATAGGTACGGATCAGGCTTGGTTGCAAAGGCGTTCTCGTGCAAAGCGAGCGGCGCGGGCGCCAGATTTCCGGCAAAGTTGAGCGCGCCCTCGGGCGTATCGAACGAGGCCATAATGCGAGCACACAGCCAGCGCGGCATGCCCATCAGGCGAGACAGGCGAACCAATCGGCGCTCGGACTCATCGGCATCCGCCGCAGTGGCAAAGTCCTCGACGTTGTCCGCGACCTTATGCAGCACGGCATTGGCCAAACCGGCGGCAGACTTAGCTCCGCTGCGCACCAGCTCAACGCCCTGACTTACGGCAACGCGGCCCGGCGTATGCAGGTAGAGCATCTCGAAGGCCGAGATACGAAGTGCCATGCGAACACGCGGCGCAACCTTTTTAGGCTTATCGAGAAACTGATCGAGCAGCTCGTCCAAAATGCCCTGGGTGGCTGCAACACCAAGTGCCAAACGAGCGGCAAAGGCAGAATCGCGCTGGTCAATGGCCTTGGCGGAAGCACGTGAAGACAACACGTCGCGTGCGTACATACCGCGGCGATCAGCCTCCATCAACACATCGAGCGCAAGCTTGCGCGCAGGAGACAACTTGCTCATGACAGTACACCCCACGTAAGGTCGACACCCTGCAGGCCGGCAGCCCAGGCAGAAGCAGCCATGGCACGCTTGCCATCGGGCTTAACCTCGAGCAGTTCAACCGCGCCATCGGAAAGGCCAAGGTAGACGCGCTTGGCTTGAACGGCAACAGCGCCCTCGCCAAGCGACACATCAGCCGACGCAGCATCGAGCACACGCACGGTCTTGCCGGCAATCACGCAACGAGCAGGCGCGGTATCGGACGAAGCGAGCACATGACGCACGCAATCGAGCGCTGCCATCTGTGGATCCAAGCGCATCTCTTGCTTGGAAATCTTGGCAGCATGAGTGACGAGCGACTCATCCTGCTCGGTCCAAACCGCCGAACCATCGGCAAGCGAAGGAAGTGTATCGGCAAGCAGTTTGCCGCCAAGCTCACCAAGCTCCATGGTCAGCGCCTCGGCATGCTTACCGGCAATCGTGGTCGAGGCCTGTGCACAATAAGCACCAGTATCCACGCCATGACCGATGCGCATGATAGAAACGCCAGCGACCTCATCACCAGCGAGAATCGCACGCTGAATAGGAGCAGCCCCACGCCAACGAGGCAGCAAGGACGCATGAACATTCACAATACCAAGCGGCGCCATATGCAGCACCTCATCAGGCAAAATGCAACCATAGGCAGCCACACAGAAAATATCAGCCTGGGCAGCCTGGAGCACCTCAACAACCTCAGGCGTCATACGATTGGCCTCAACAACAGGCAGCCCCAGCTCGAGCGCCTTAGCCTTAACAGGAGACGGCTCCAACTTTTTACCACGCCCACGAACAGCATCGGGACGAGTAATAACAAGCGCAATCTCATTGCCAGCCGCAACAAGCGAAGTCAGCGAAGGCACAGCAAAATCGGGCGTACCCATAAACACAATACGCATAAAAGTTAGTCTCCTCTCAACAACGAGCCGAGACGGCTACAAAAGAAGCGCTCCAGGTCGCAAACGCACCCAGCCGCCAGAACAGTCCAACAAAAACAAATATACCCAAAACCAAAGAAAGAGCCGCAATAAAAGCAGCTCCCTCTCAACAAAGACTATCAGCGAAGACGCCCCTCCCTGGCCCAACGGCACCCGGGCGAACCGAGCCAGAACAACGCAGTCCCCTGTGCTGAGCGCCCACATATCGTCCCGCGCGCAGTTTCGCAGCAAAGCGAGAATGTTTGAGCACGGGATGATATGTGGGCGCTCAGCACAGGGGACGGTGGGACCTACTCCGTCTCGCCCGGTCGTGCGCCGCGGGCCAGGGCGTCCTGGTACTCCTTGACGGCCTTGAGCCTCTGCATCGGCTTGAGTCGCTCGAACATGGTGTTGCCGTGCAGGTGATCGATCTCGTGCTGCAGGCACACGCAGAACAGATCGCCTGTGGCCTCGTAGCGAATCAGGTTGGCATCCAGGTCGTACGCCTCGACAACAACATGATCGGGACGCTCGATCTCGCAGCTTATGCCAGGGATGGAAAGGCAGCCCTCGCTAAACGGCACCAGATGGTCGCTCTGCTCAACAATAACGGGGTTGACGAGCACGTACGGGTCATAGTCGTTCTTGTCGGTGTAATCGCAGTCGATGGTAACGAGCTGAATGAGCTCACCGATCTGCGGAGCGGCCAGGCCGCAACCGCCGTTGTCGAACATCATCTTCTTCATCTTCTCGGCAAGCGCCTCGATCGCCGGGGTGATCTCCTCGATGACGGCGCACTCCTGACGCAGACGAGGGTCGGGCGAAAGTACGATTCCGTTGGCTTCCATGGCCATCCTTTCGGGTTGTTACATCAAATCATAGGCGTCGACGTCAACACTCACGCTCACGCCGCGCACGGAGCCCACCTCTTTAAGGCAGGCGTCGATATCATCAGAGACATGGTACCCCACGGGCGACTTCACAAGCAGATGGAAGCGGTAACGGTCCTTGGCTCTCTCGATTACACACGAAGCCGGGCCCAGCACCTGCGGCACCGCGCTCCCCGCCCTCAAAAAGTCGGGAGCGGCGGCATGCCAGCGGCGCTTGAGGAGCTTCGCGATGCGACCGATGTAGTCCTGCGCGTCATCCGCGTTCGCCGACCACACCAAAATATTGACCAGGCGCACAAACGGCGGATACAGCGC